>JAAYJB010000428.1 GCA_012523155.1 Synergistaceae bacterium
CCGCTGACCCTTGTTCTGCCATCGAGGGGAACCGTTCCGGAACAGGTGACCGCAGGACTCTCCACCGTTGCCGTCAGAATGCCGTCTCATCCTGTCGCCATTGCGTTGATCGATGCTGCTGGAGTACCGGTAGCAGCTCCAAGCGCCAATTCCAGCGGAAGGCCCAGCCCGACTGAAGCTGAGTCAGTTGCATCCGATCTTGGAAACGGGGTCGATCTCATCCTTGACGGAGGAGCCACATTTGTGGGAGTGGAGTCCACGGTGATCGATCTCACGGGAGAGCGCATGGTTCTGCTTAGGCCGGGCGGATGTCCCGTGGAGGAAATAGAGGAGAGAGGGGGCGAAGAAGTGCTTCGCACCGGCGGAGATGGCCGCAGGTCCCCGGGAACACGATACAGGCATTACGCCCCTTCGATACCGCTGCTGCTCGACCGGCGGGAAGGGGTCAGGCAGCGGGCGCTTCAACTCGGAACAAGGATCGCCTGGCTCGGCATGGAAGGACCTGAAAGGTTTTTCAGGGAAGGAGAGATCGAAAAAGAACTCACTATCTGCTTCGATTCTCCGGAAAATTATGCACGGGGACTTTTTCATGCGCTTCGGATACTGGAGGTATCAGGGGCCCATGCAATAGTTGCCCAATGGCCTCCATATGAGGCAGGAATCAGTCTTGCACTTCGGGACAGGCTCGAAAGGGCCTCGCTGGAAGACTGCGGAGGAAAGAAAGAAAGCCTGTGAAAAAAGGCTTGCCAAAGACTGCCCCCCTTGCTACAATTACCTCCGTTGATTTACGCCGGGGTGGCGGAATTGGTAGACGCGCTAGATTCAGGTTCTAGTGGGCAATAGCCTGTCGGGGTTCGAGTCCCCGCCTCGGCACCAGGATAATAAATGACAAAGGTATCAACCTTTTCTTAAAGGTCGAATTATGTCTGTTGACATAATGCGACCTTTTTGTTATCTTTTTTATTTGTCAGTACCAATTCCCACCAATCTTTTCAGGGAGGTCATAGGATTCATGGCCGAATTTGTCCCCGTCAGCAGCGAGCGCCAGAGGTTGACCTTCGGGCGTGCGAGGGATCTTGTCGAGATCCCTGACATGATCGAGGTCCAGCGCGATTCATACAACTGGTTCTACCAGGAGGACGCCGCTCCGGAGGCGCGGGTTCCGCAGGGGCTGCAGGAACTGCTCCACGAAGTGTTTCCCATCGAAAGCTACGACGGCTCTTTTGCGCTCGAGTTCGTCAGGTATCTTCTTGATTCTCCTTCCACCGAGGAAGAAGAAGCACGGCAGCGGGACCTTACATGGGCCCGTCCCATACGGGCCACCATCAGGCTCGTAAACAGAAAATCAAAAGAGATGAAGGAGGAGGAAATCTTTCTCGGAGATTTCCCCCTGATGACAGGAAGAGGGACATTTATCATAAACGGCACGGAACGTGTCGTCGTCAACCAGCTTGCCAGGTCGGCCGGGGTGTACTTCACGAAGGATGAACAGGTCCCGGGGCAGGAAACCTACTCGGCCAAGATCATTCCGGACAGGGGAGCCTGGCTTGAGTTCAGTCTTACTCCCGGCGACCTTATCTCGGTAAATATCGACAACAGGAAAAAAATCCCGGCCACATTGCTGCTCAAGATATTCGGGGCATCAACAAACGAGGGTATCCTCGATCTTTTCGATGCCCGGCAGGTGGAAAAAGACCTGACGGAAGACGACGTCAAGGGGATGCTTTCCGCAGAGTCCGTCATCGACCAGGATGGTGAGACTATTCTCCCCAGGAACAGGTCCATAACCAAGGACCACCTGGAGAAACTTTGGAGTATGGGCAGAACGAAAGTCCTTGTCTGGAATACGGACCCTTCGATAGGCGTAACCCTTGAAAAAGACGGCGCGGCTAATGCTGACGAGGCAATGGTGGAACTTTTCCGGAAGCTTCGTCCCAATGAGCCTGCACGGATAGAAAATGCCAGGGAGTATGTCCACTCGCTCTTTTTCGACCCAAGGCGCTACAACCTTGGACGGGTCGGACGCTACAAGATGAACCGCAGGCTAGGCCTGGACATATCCGAGGAAGTCCGTCTTCTCCAGAAAGAGGACCTTGTTCAGATCATAAAGGGAATAATCGAACTCAGGAATCCCGAAAAAATGGACGATGATATAGACCATCTGGGCAACAGGCGAGTCCGTTCCGTGGGTGAGCTTCTGCAGAACCAGATACGCATCGGTCTCCTCCGCATGGAGCGCATCGCCAAGGAACGGATGACCACTATCCCCGATCTGGGGGCGGCCATGGCCCGTGACCTTATCAACGTACGCCCCATCGCCGCGTCACTCAGGGAGTTCTTCGGTTCCGGACAGCTCTCCCAGTTTATGGACCAGACGAACCCTCTCGCAGAAGTGACCCACAGAAGAAGGCTTTCAGCCCTCGGTCCCGGGGGATTGTCCAGAGAGCGTGCAGGTTTCGAGGCCAGGGACGTTCATTACACCCACTACGGAAGAGTCTGCCCCATTGAGACGCCTGAAGGACCGAACATCGGCCTTGTGACCTCACTTGCCACATACGCAAGGCTCAACGAGTACGGATTCCTGATCACACCGAGGCGCAAAGTGGAGAATGGCAGGGTGACCGGGGAAATCGTTTTCCTTTCCGCAGACGAAGAGGATGAAATCTACCTCGGCATGGCCAACACACCAGTGGACGAAAACGGTATCATCACTGACGAGGAGTGCTTCACACGATTTCACGGAGATGTTGTCACCGTTCCCCGGGAGGAGGTCGGCTACCTCGATGTCTCTCCGAAACAGATCGTTTCGGCATCTACGGCACTGATCCCTTTCCTGGAGCATGATGACGCAAACCGCGCCCTCATGGGATCGAATATGCAGCGCCAGGCGGTGCCTTTGATCGCGCCCGAAGCCCCGGTAGTGGGTACTGGTGTGGAGCACCGGATCGCGAAGGATTCCGGTTCATGCGTTGTGGCTTTAAAGGACGGCGTTGTTGAGTACGTGGACTCGACCCGCATAGAGACACGCCACGGAGTCGAGTCCCACATCTATTCCCTCGTGAAATTTCGCCGCTCGAACCAGGGAACCGTGATCCACCAGAAGCCCATCGTCCGGAAAGGCGACGTTGTGTCAAAAGGCCAGATAATTGCTGACGGACAGGCATCGGAAGGAGGAGAACTCGCTCTCGGAAGAAACGTTCTTGTGGCATTCATGCCCTGGGAAGGCTTCAACTTTGAGGACGCCATTCTCCTGAGCGAACGGCTCGTCAAGGAGGACTTCTATTCCTCCATCCATATAGAGGAATACGAGATAGAGGCCAGGGACACGAAACTCGGGCCTGAGGAAATAACACGGGATATCCCCAACGTGGGGGAGGATATGCTCAAGAACCTTGACGAGGATGGTGTCGTCCGTGTAGGCGCTGAGGTAAACGCCGGTGATATCCTCGTGGGAAAAGTTACGCCGAAGGGTGAATCGGACCAGACTCCCGAGGAAAAACTCCTTCGGGCAATTTTCGGAGAGAAGGCCAGGGAGGTCCGTGATACATCCCTCAAGGTGCCCCATGGTGCAAGGGGAAAAATCGTGGCCGTGAAGCAGATGACGAGGGCAGACAGCCCGGATGCGCTGAGCCCCGGGGTGAACAAGGTGGTCAAGATCTATGTCGCCCAGCTCAGAAAAATCACGGTCGGTGACAAGATGGCGGGGCGGCACGGGAACAAGGGGGTTGTCTCCAGGATCCTTCCTGTAGAGGATATGCCCTACCTTCCTGACGGTACGCCTGTAGACGTTGTACTCAATCCCCTCGGTGTGCCGAGCCGGATGAACCTTGGACAGGTGCTCGAAACGATTATGGGGTTCGTAGCGGTGCAGAACGGATGGATGGTCGCCACGCCTGTTTTCGAGGGAGCGAAAGAAAAGGAGATATTCGATCTTCTTTCCGCACTTTCGAAAGAAAAATACCCCAATCTCACATCTGACGGCATGATCACTCTCTACGACGGAAGAACGGGAACTGCTTTCGAGAAAAAAGTCACTGTGGGATGCATGTATATGCTGAAGCTGATACACCTCGTGGATGACAAGATCCATGCACGGTCCATAGGCCCGTACAGCCTCATCACCCAGCAGCCTCTGGGCGGCAAGGCACAGTTCGGCGGCCAGCGCTTCGGCGAAATGGAAGTCTGGGCCCTTGAAGGGTACGGGGCTGCCAATATACTCCAGGAGATGCTCACTGTGAAATCCGACGATATCAGGGGACGGCTGAAGACCTATGAGAAGATCGTCAAGGGGCAGAACCTGACGAAGCCCGGTGTTCCGGAGAGCTTCCGGGTCCTGGTAAAAGAACTCCAGGGGCTCGGCCTTGACGTCGAAGTGAAATACAGCGACGGACAGATAGGCGAACTGCTCATGGACGAAGATGAGGATGATGCTCCGTCAGGCAGGTACTCCCCCTCCAGGGAGAGATCGTCCTTCGATGAGCATGAGAAAAAAGAGAAGAAGGAAGCACTGGAACCGGATGAAGATGTCGCGGACAGCATGCTTGAAGAAACGCTCTTTGGTGAAAGCCTGCCTGAAGGCATGTCCATAATAGAAGAAGGGGATGAAAACTGATGGCCCGAAGAGAAATACTGGGCGTTCGGGTGAAGCTCGCCAGCCCCGAAAGAATACGGGAGCTTTCCAGCGGAGAAGTAAAAAAGCCTGAGACCATCAACTACAGGACCCTTCGCCCGGAAAAAGACGGGCTCTTCTGCGAGCGCATTTTCGGTCCCACCAAGAGCTATGAGTGCGCCTGCGGGAAATACAAGCGCAGCGGCCCCAAGTTCAAGGGGATCATCTGCGACCGCTGCGGTGTGGAAGTCACCGACAACAGGGTCCGCCGGGAGCGCATGGGGCACATAGAGCTGGCGGCTCCCGTAGTGCATATATGGTATCTCAGGGGTATCCCCAGCAGGCTGAGCCTGCTTTTGGGGTGCACCACGAAAGACCTGGAGAAAGTAGTCTATTTCGCCCCCACCCGCCAAAGGGAGGCCGCATACAAGGTGGTCATGGAGGGGCGCCGGATCGACCTTGCGAGGAAGGGTGACGTGCTCTCGGAGAGCGAGGTGCGGATCCACAGCCACTACGACCCGAAATTCAAGGCGGAGGAGGCCTACCGCATCGTTTCCGTGGACGACGTGCCGGTGAACGAGGGGGACGTGCTGTCCGCGAACCAGGTCTCCCGCCACAAGACAGAGTACGGTGACGGCAGCTTCAAGGTGGAAACGGCATTTACCCTTGTCACCGTTCCCGATGACCCTTCCCATATCCAGGGTGATATCGTATCGGCAACGGAGGTGGAGCGGCTCAGGAAGGAGTACGGCGACACCTTCGAGACCGAGCGTGCAGCCGTGGGCAACCAGGAAGCCTTCGTGGTGACTGCGGCTGTTCATCTTCCCTTCGCAAAGGGGGATATCCTTTCCGAGAGTGAATTCAGGCTCTACGGCCAGAAATTTCCCGGAAGGTTCACTGCTCAGCAGGAAGTCATCACTGTGGAGGACCCCTGCTATGTGATCATAGAGGAAGGCATGTCCCCCTATTCTCCTGCTGACATCATCCTGGAAAGAGAGTACGTGCTCTGTGTCGCATACGACAAGAAGTTCCATGCGGGAATAGGAGCGGAGGGAGTCCAGTCCCTTCTCGGGAACATAGACCTTGACCAGCTCGGCGCTTCTCTCCGTGAAGAGGTGTCCGAGAGCACGGGGCAGAAGAAGCGGAAACTCATCAAGCGCCTCCAGGTGGCCGAGGATTTCCGAAAGAGCAAATCTGCTGCGAAGTCCATGATCCTGGAGGTTCTGCCGGTCATCCCGCCGGACCTGCGCCCCATGGTGCAGCTCGACGGCGGCAGGTTCGCCACTTCCGACCTGAACGACCTGTACCGGAGGGTCATCAACCGGAACAACAGGCTGAAGAAGCTCCAGGAGCTCAAGGCTCCCGAGATCATCATCCGCAACGAGAAGCGCATGCTCCAGGAGGCCGTGGACGCCCTTATCGATAACGGTCGTATGGGCAAGGCAGTGCTTGGAGCGGGTAACCGGCCCCTCAAGAGCCTCACGGACCTGCTGCGGGGCAAGAAGGGACGGTTCCGCCAGAACCTTCTCGGCAAACGCGTGGACTATTCCGGCCGATCGGTCATTGTCATTGGTCCCCAGCTGAAGATCTACCAGTGCGGTCTCCCCAAGCAGATGGCCCTTGAGCTCTTCAAGCCATTCGTTATCCGGCAGCTCGTGGAGCGTGGGCTCGCCCCCAACGTGAAGAGTGCCAAGCGCCTCATAGAACGGGGCCGCGAAGAGATATGGGGTATCCTCGAGGAGATCATCAAGGACCACCCCGTCATGCTGAACCGGGCTCCCACGCTCCACAGGCTCGGCATCCAGGCTTTCGAGCCGGTGCTCATGGAGGGCAAGGCCATCCGGCTGCACCCCATGGTGTGCACCGCGTTCAACGCCGACTTCGACGGAGACCAGATGGCCGTCCACGTGCCCCTGTCCATCGAGGCCCAGGCGGAGGCCAGGCTGCTCATGCTGTCTGCGAACAACCTGCTCTCGCCGGCCAGCGGCCGTCCCGTGATGACCCCGACCCAGGACATCGTGCTGGGTATCTACTACCTCACGGACATGCAGGACGAAGTGCCGGGTGAGGATCTGCCCCACTTCTCCGACCTCGACGACGTGCTCGTGGCGTTCAACCACGGCGTTGTGAAGGTCGACAGCCGCATAATGCTCAGAATGCATCCCGAGTGGGAGGAAGAGGGAAAGTGGATCATCACGTCCCCGGGACGTGTCATCTTCAACAGTGTACTTCCCGAGGGGCTGCGCTTTATAAACAAGCAGTGCGGGAAGAAGGATCTCGGCATCATCCTTGACCGGGCCTACGACATGGTGAACCGGGTGTCCATGGTGAATATGCTGGACGACATCAAGGCCCTGGGTTATCGGTGGGCCACACGGAGCGGTATCAGCTTCGGTGTCCAGTCCATCATAATTCCGCCCGAGAAGGCGCAGTTGACGAAACAGGCGTCCAGTGAGGACGAGGAACTGAAAGCCGAATACAACATGGGGATCCTGACCCAGGACGAGTACCTCTTCCAGAAGGAAAGTCTCTGGTCGGAGAAGTCCAGGGCCATAGCTGACAGTATCGTTGACCATATGGACCGCACAAATCCCATCCGCATGATGAGCGACAGCGGCGCGAGAGGAAGCCGGAGCCAGATGGGGCAGATGGCGGGAATCCGCGGCCTCATGTCGGACCCCTCGGGACGGATCATTGACTATCCCATCACGGCGAACTTCCGCGAGGGAATGAACATGCTCGAGTACTTTATCTCCACTCACGGCGCACGGAAGGGACTTGCCGACACCGCGCTCCGCACGGCCAAGTCGGGGTACCTCACCAGGCGGCTTGTTGACGTGGCCCAGGACCTTATCATAACGGACCATGACTGCGGCACTGACCGCGGCATCTGCATCGAGCCCCTGAAGCAGGACGGAAAGGTCA
>JAAYJB010000429.1 GCA_012523155.1 Synergistaceae bacterium
TCCTGAACCTTGTCCCCGAGGCGAGGGATCTTACCGTCATCATCAACGGAGTCAGCAAGGCCTTTGCCATGACCGGCTGGAGGATAGGCTATGCCCTCGGTCCCTCGAGTATCATGGGATATCTCGGCGACTTCCAGGGGCACCTCACTTCGAACGCATGTTCCGTTGCCCAGTGGGCTTCCGTGGGGGCACTCAAGGAGGCTGAACAGGACGTTCAGAAAATGCACGGGGCTTTTGAGAAGAGGCGGGACCTCATAGTGGAACTCATGAAGGACATTCCCTACATCTCTTTCACCGAGCCCAACGGGGCGTTTTATGTCTGGTTCAGCGTCGAAAAAGTGCTCGGCAAATCATGGAACGGCCAGGTAATTACCGATGACATCACCCTCTGCAAAGTTCTTCTCGAGTCAAAGTACGTCGCCCTTGTTCCCGGAAGCGCCTTCATGGCTGACGGAAATGTGCGCATTTCTTATTCCAATTCTGAAGAGGAAATCCGTGAAGGGATGAAACGCTTCAAAGAATTTCTCGAAGAACTGAAATAGAAGCGGTTTCCCTGTAAAAAAAGAGCCCTTCCCTGAGCGGCAAGCCCCTCGGAAGTTATGTTGAGAAAAATAAGCGAAGTCCCTGACTGGAATCGATCAGGGACTTATATTTCGGAGGAGATATTTCCTGTGTACAACAAATCTCCCAAAGTCAGTCTATTAGTGACTTTGTGAAACTTCGCACCCCCAAAATCAACACAACATCCGAGGGGCTTGCCTGAGCGGGAGGGCTCTTTTTTTCAGCCTTGAAAAGACTGGGGGTTCACAAGATCCGTAGGCCTTTTCCCCTCCAGGCCGGCGAGAAGGTTTTCCGCCGCTTTTCGTGCCATACCTTCTCTCGCTTTCACTGTTGCGCTTCCCAAGTGAGGAAGCGTGGTGACATTCTTCAGTGAAAGAAGCGGTTCATCGAGAGGCACAGGCTCCCGGTCGAAAACATCCAGGCCTGCACCCCAGATCCATTTTTCGGAACAGGCCCTGAAGAGAGCCTTCTGATCCACAACCGGCCCCCTTGAGGTGTTGATCAGGATGGCAGTCTTCTTCATCATCCTAAGTTCCCGTTCACCGATAAGGCCTTTCGTCTCCCCGCTCAGCGGGCAGTGAAGGGAAACGAAGTCACTCTGCTTAAGCAGTTCCTCCAGGGAGACCTGTTGTGCACCGAACTCTTTCTCAGCTTCGGGACGGGGGGACCTGTTATAGAAAAGGATATCCATGGAAAATCCCCTGGCCCTTTTCGCGACGGCATGACCGATCTTCCCCATACCCACGATTCCCATTACCGATCCAGAGACATCCTGTCCCAGAAGAAGATCGGGGTGCCATGTGATCCATTCACCAGATCGAAGAAATTCGTTCGCTTCCACTACCCGCCTTGCCGCTGCGAGTACGAGAGTAAAAGCTATATCAGCGGTAGCGTTCGTGAGAACGTCGGGTGTGTTCGTAATAAGAATTCCTCTCCTGGTAGCCGCATCAACATCGATATTATCGTATCCGACAGCGTAGTTGCTCACGACTTTCAGATTCGGGGACCGGGACAGCAGTTCCTCGTCTATCCTGTCGGAAAGCGTGCAGAGAAGTCCATCCGCGCCCGATGCCTTCTCAAGAAGGATCTCCCTGTCGACAGGCCCCACCTTCTCCCATACCTCGAAATCCGCCCGGCCGGGCAGGAGAGAGAGCCCTGTATCCTGGATCCTTCGGGTAACATATACTTTGGGCAGCGTCATTGTTTTCCCTCCTTCAACAAGGGGGCGGGGAATTTCCCCGCCCCCCGGACGAAATGGAGGATTTACTCCTCCATGATCTCCTTTTCCTTTGCTTTCAGCGTCTCGTCCACTTTTTTGATGAACTCGTCAGTTATATCCTGAACATCCTTGGTGAACTTCTTCAAATCATCTTCGCTGATATCAGAGTTTTTCTCCATCTTTTTGAGAGTCTCATTCGCATCCCGCCGTAAGTTTCTCAGAGCGATCCTGCTCTCCTCGGCATATTTGCCGACCAGTTTTGTCAGCTCAACACGGCGCTCTCTCGTAAGCTCCGGGAGGTTGACCCGTATGACTTCTCCGTCGTTTTGTGGGGTCACTCCCAGCGAGGATGCCAGGATCGCCTTCTCAACAAGCTTCATGGAGGCTTTATCATAAGGCGTGATCGCAATCTGCCGTCCTTCGGGAATTGAAATAGTGGCTACCTGCTTTATGGGCGTCGGCGCACCGTAATAATCTACCTTGATGTCGCTCACAAGTCCCGGATGAGCTCTGCCCGTACGAATGGCGAGAAATTCGCCCTTGAGGTGCTCAATGACCTTTTCCATGCGTTCTCTCAGTGTCTTCAGCTCGTTTTTCGGCATCCTGGATTCCTCCTGTTTAAAAGAAGTTGAGCGGCGTCTGCAAACATGAAAAAGCTCTTTTGCTTTCAGCTCACCCTGAAACAATTGTTCCCGTATCTTTGTCGTTTAAAAGAAAATTCGTCATGTTCCCTTTTTGAAGGATGTTCAAAACAACAATAGGAATTGCATTTTCCATGCAAAGAGAAAATGCGGCCGCATCCATAACTTCGAACTGGCTCTGCAGGGCATCCATGTATGTAAGGCGGTGCAGGAGCACAGCGTCCGGATGCTTCTTGGGATCTGCATTATATATACCATCTACCTTGGTAGCTTTCAACAGGCAATCTGCTTCCATCTCCGCCGCCCTGAGCGCTGCAGCCGTATCTGTGGAAAAATACGGGGAACCCGTCCCGGCGGCAAAAATGACAACGCGCCCTTTTTCGAGGTGTCTCAGGGCTCTTCTCCTGATGTAGGGTTCAGCCATCTGCCGCATTTCTATAGCTGTCTGCACTCTCGTGGGAACACCGTACTTTTCCAGCACGTCCTGAAGGCAAAGAGCATTCATCACCGTGGCAAGCATACCCATATAATCGCCCTGGGCACGTTCGACTCCCAGTTTCTCCAGTTCCCTGCCGCGGAGCATGTTTCCACCGCCGACAACCATTGCGACCTGGATACCTCCCTGGACCACCTCGACGATTTCTTCTCCTATTCGTCTGATCGCTTCAAAATCGAAGCCGAATCCTCCGGATCCCGCAAGCACTTCGCCTGAAAGTTTCAGAAGAACTCTTTTAAAACGCATGCTTATCCTCCCTCTGCTTCAATGAACGGAAAAAGGCACAAAAAAGGCGAGGCCTTTCGCCCCGCCAATTATGCATTTTCTTCAGTCCCCGATCGAGAAACGTGAAAAGCGCCGGACAACGATGTTTTCGCCGAGTTTTGCGATCGTATCCACAACGATGTCCTTGATCTTCTTGTCTCCGTCCCGGATCCATGCCTGCTCAAGAAGACAGTTGACTTCGTAGAACTTGTTGATCTTCCCGTCAGCTATTTTATCCACGATATTCGCGGGTTTCCCTTCTTCAATAGCCTGCTGTCTATAGATCTCCCGCTCGCGCTCAAGAACTTCGCCAGTGACCTCTTCAGGTGAGAGAAACTGGGGAGCTGCAGCGGCTATCTGCATGCAGATCTCGTGACCAAGGGTCTGGAACTCGTCTGTTTTTGCAACGAAATCTGTCTCGCAGTTCAGCTCCAGGAGGGCGCCTATCTTTCCGTTTGTATGGATATACGAGAATACCCTGCCGTCCGCTGCAGTTCTGGAAGACTTTTTGGCCGCCTTGGCGAGCCCTTTTTCGCGGAGGTAGTCGATGGATTTTTCAACGTCCCCGTTGTTCTCTGCAAGGGCATTTTTGCAGTCCATCATTCCCGCGCCTGTTCTTTCGCGAAGTTCCTTGACAGCGCTGGCGCTAATTTCCATTCTTCATTGCCTCCCTTTATTTCTTAAGCTTCGTTTTCTGATCGTCTTCAGAACTGTCGTATGTCTCGTGAAGACGCTCCTTAACTTCGATGATATCGTCATCAGTGACATCCACGGGCTCACCCGGTTCCTCTTCCTGGGCAAGAACCTGGGCGTCCGCGTCCTCGCCCTGCCGCCCTTCGATGAAGGCGTCGGCCATGAGTCCGGTTATGAGTTTTATGGCACGAATGGCGTCGTCGTTCCCGGGGATGGGGAAGTCAATGACTTCAGGGTCACAGTTGGTATCTACAATAGAGATAACAGGCACTCCAAGCTTTCTAGCCTCGAGCACTGCATTTTCTTCTCTTCTGGGGTCGATGAGGAAAATCGCATCGGGGATTGCCTTCATGTTGGTAATACCCTTGAGATACTTTTCCAGCTTTCCGAGTTCTTTCCTGAGCAGTGCGACTTCTTTCTTCGGAAGATCAGACCAGTTGCCCTCGTTTTCCATCTTCCGAAGTTCCACCATGCGGGATACACGTTTCCTGATCGTGGGGAAATTCGTCATGAGGCCGCCCAGCCATCTCTGGTTGATGTAGAACTGACCGCAGCGCTCGGCTTCTTCCTTGATCGTGTCCTGGGCCTGACGTTTCGTCCCGACGAAAAGAAGCGAACCGTTGTTTCGTGCCACTTCACGGATGTAATCGTAAGCTTTCTCAAGTCCCCGCACTGTCTTCTGCAGGTCGATGATGTACACGCCGTTCCGCTCCGTGAAGATGAACGGCTTCATCTTCGGGTTCCACCTGCGCGTCTGGTGTCCGAAGTGCACACCGCATTCCAAAAGCTGTTTCATACTGACAACTGCCACAATAACCCCTCCTGATATTTGGTTTTTCCCTCCATAAGCTTCTTTTGAGACAGGGACTGTACCTTTCTCGGCACAGCACCTCCCAGCCCCATCCGCTTATGTGTGTAATGAGGACCGAAAGAGTATACCACAACCACAGGTTGACCTTCAACTGCTGAAGAAGTACCATATACCCCGTATTTCGGTATAGAAAAAAACGACAGGGGGCATAAAAAGAATGGCGAAGGATTCGCTTATCGAACGTCTTGAAAACCTTCCCCAAGACAGAAAGGCGATGCTCAATAGACTACGTAGGGTTGAAGGACAGCTAAGGGGTATCCAGAGGATGATTATCGAAGAAAAACCCTGCTACGATATCCTTCTTCAGCTTTCCGCAGCAAGAAAGGCAATGCAAAAAGCATGCATCGAGATTCTGAAGAACTACCTCCAGAGATGTGTTCACGAAGCAAAATCCCCTGATTTCGAAAACCTGGAAAAACTTATAGGGGCGCTTATCGAGATATCTCCCAGCAAGATGGATGATCAAGAGAAAGAATAATAAAAGCAGCTGCCTGCGGGAAATCCAGTTTCCCCGTGGCACCCGGAGGACTCCCCTTACTGCTGCTCCCTTCCGGGCCTGACAGGGTTCAGGGGCCTCCGCCGCACGGGACTGGATCCCCCGCAGGCAGCTGCTTTGCGTAAAGCCCGGAAATTATATCACAGGCTTCA
>JAAYJB010000430.1 GCA_012523155.1 Synergistaceae bacterium
ACGGGGGCCGAGACGTACCGGAGAAAGAACGTCCTGTCCCTTCGGATCGCCCTTCCTCTTGCGGGAATAACGACACTCGGTTCCATCGTCGGGACATTCCTGGCCATTAATATCGACAGGGAGTTCCTGAACCTGTCCGTGGCGGCCCTTATATCTCTCATGGCGGTGCTGCTGGTCTTCAAGCCGGAGATGTGGGAGAAACAGCACGAGACCCGTTTGTCGAAGACAGCTGTTTTTTTCATTTTCTTCGCTATCGGTATATACGGAGGATTCATCCAGGCTGGTGTGGGGTTTTTCCTCACCTGGGGGCTCGCCCTCGCCGCAGGGGTCGACCTGATCAGGGGAAATGCCATAAAAATGGTGATAGTGGGGCTTTACAACATCGTGAGTCTTGCCATTTTCTACAGGAGCGGTCTTGTAGATATTCCCGTCGGCCTTATCCTGGCGGCGGGAAGCATGGTGGGCGCTGTTGCCGGCGCAAAGTTCGCCGTGGCGAAAGGGAACAGCTGGATCCGATGGATCCTTGCCTCGGTTGTCGTTCTGAGCGCCGTGAAGATGGTGTTCGATGTTTTCAGCTGAAGGCCCCGAAAAGGATTTTTGTTAGATTTCTCCTCCGGTTGGATCATTTCGGTTGTGTAACACTTATTGACTTTCCCCCTTGTTTTTATTGACCTGAAAGTCCATTGATACTACAATCAAAAAGCACGGTTCAGGAAATGACAGGAAGCTCAGGGGACGCACCAACAGGAAAGCAGTTCATTATCGAAATCCTCAGGAGGGATAGTGGATGAAAAGATGTGTGCTCGTGCTCTTTGTTCTTGCCGCGCTTCTCGCAGCCTCCACCGCTTTTGCCGCCCCGGCAAACCCGGTGCTCCGCGTCATTACCTGGGCGGGATACGCCCCGCAGGAACTTCTTGACAAGTTCACCGCAGAAACCGGGTACAATGTGGAAATTACGCTGAGCAACAACGAGGAAATGATCAGCAAGCTCCGTGCGACACGTGGCGGCGGATTCGACCTCGCCCAGCCGTCACAGGACAGGATATCGTCCGTGGTGGAACAGTACAGGATCTACCAGCCCATCGATTATTCCCGCATAAACGAGGAACAGATAGACCCCTCTCTTCTAAACGCAGTGAAAAAGAACACGCTTGTGGACGGTAAATCCTATGCCGTCCCCCATGTCTACGGTACCGAGGGGCTTGTGATCAACAGGGCCAAGGCGCCTGACGTGAAGGATTTCAAGGATCTTCTCGACCCGAAGTATGCGGGAAGAGTGTCGTACCGGCTGAAGAGGCCTACACTCATCGGAATGGGCTTTTCACTGGGGTACGACCCGTTCTCCCTCTACGGGAAACCGGAAGAGTACCAGAAGTTCCTCGACGAGATGGAGAAAGTTCTCATCGCCGGGAAGCCCTCTGTGAAAACCTACTGGGACAACGGAGACCAGTTGCTGCAGCTGCTCCGTTCCGGAGAGGTCTGGGCGGCGTCCGCGTGGGAACAGGCCGGATGGAAGCTTCACGGGGAGAATCCTGACATAGACTATCTCGCTCCCGCGAGCGGCGCGCTCGCATGGGTGGATACCTTTGCCATCCCCGCCCGTTCCGAAAACCTTGAAGGGGCCTACGCCTACATCAATTTCATGCTCCGGCCCGAGAACGCGGCATTTTTCACCAATCGTGAGACGTACGGCACGGCTTCGAAGGAAGCTGTGAACTTCCTCGATCCCGAGATCAAGGCCAATTTCACCAGGGGACTTCCGCCCGAAGTGCTGGCGAAGATCAACTGGTACCCGACGGTTCCCGCCGGGATAGAGGAGATGGAGGGCCGGACGCTGGACAAGGTGAAGGCCGCAAGGTAGCAGTATTCCAGTACGATTTCCAGGCCGCCGGTGCCCCTCAGGGGCTGCCGGCGGTCCCATAATTGAGGTGACCTCTCCCATGCCCTTTGCGCTGTCAGTTCGCGGCCTCACCAAAAGATTCGGAAACTTCACGGCAGTAGATAACGTGTCCTTCGACGTGGAAGACGGCAACTTTTTTTCTATTCTCGGTCCGTC
>JAAYJB010000431.1 GCA_012523155.1 Synergistaceae bacterium
GTACGCCCGGAGAGGGTGGGACAGGAACGGGGTTCCGACGAAAGAGACGGTGGAGCGCCTGGGCCTGGACAGCCCTGAAGTGCTGAAGGTGCTGGAACCCTACTGGAAGTCCGCGGGAAAGGCATGATTCGGGTCAACGGCGAATTAATGGAGTGGAAAGAGGGGATGACCATCCAGGACATCCTGGACCTAAAGGGATACACCTTTCCCATGCTCGCTGTCTGGGTGAATGACACCCCCCGCAAAAAAGAAGAATTTGCCTGCACCATCGTTCCTGATGGAGCGGAGGTGCAGGCTTTCCACATGATAAGCGGAGGGTGACATTCCATGTCGGACGAGAATGCCAGGGGAATTGTATTTGATATAAAACGATATTCTATCCACGACGGCCCCGGGATACGGACAACTTTTTTTCTCAAGGGATGTCCTCTTTCCTGTTGGTGGTGCCATAATCCGGAAGGGATATCCCCGTTTCCGATCGTTATCCATCACCCCAGGCGATGCATCGGTTGCGGCCGATGTGTGACTGCCTGCCCTTCAGGTGCCTGGGAATGGTCCGACGGCAGGCCGGTGCAGAACAGGGAAAAGTGTACCCTTACAGCTGCCTGCGCAAGGGCCTGTCCCTCTTCCGCAATAGAGATCGCAGGCAAAGAAATGAGCGTTGAGGAAGTTCTGCGTGAAGCGCGAAAGGACATTCCCTTCTTCGATGAATCAGGCGGCGGGGTAACTTTTTCGGGGGGAGAACCTTTTCTGCAGGCTGAATTTCTGATCGCAAACCTTAAAAGGCTTTACAGGGAAGACATCCATATTGCCGTCGATACTTCCGGTTTCTGCAAGGAAGAGGATCTGCTTGAGGCTGCCGGATATACCGATCTGTTCCTTTTTGATATTAAAGTGATTGACCCAAAAAAGCATGAATACTATACTGGCGTAAGTAATCTCACTATTTTATCCAACCTGAGAAAGCTTGACGAGTTCCTATATACGGGACAGAAAGGGAAAATAAACCTTCGCTTCCCCCTTATTCCCGGCATCAATGACGACCATGAAAACATAACGGCAACGGCAGATCTTGCCGCTTCTATGAAAAGTATCTCCGGCGTGAACGTGCTGCCTTATCATTCCACCGGAGAAGGGAAATATAAAAATCTGGAAAAAAAGTATAAAATGAGAAAAGTTTTGCCCCCTGATGATGAAAAGGTGAATGAGACGATGAAGATGTTCTCGGAAAGAAATATCGAGACGATAAAAGGAGGATAAAGAGTTGAACGAGAGGATCGCAAAACTCCGCAAAGAGAGTTTTGAAACAGCTCCAAGCATTTCCATAGAGAGAGCGCTCCTGACAACAGATTTTTACAGAGAAAACGACGGTAAATATTCAGCTCCTGTCATGAGAGCCCTTAATTTTTACAACCTGTGCGAAAAAAAGACCATTTACATCGGTGAAGATGAACTTATCGTAGGGGAGCGCGGCCCATTGCCAAAAGCGGTGTCCACATTCCCCGAGCTCAATTGTCACTCGGCCGAAGACTTGAAAATCCTGAATTCAAGGCCGATGACGCGGTATTCGGTCCGGGAAGAGGACATAGAGCTCTACAGTGAGAAAGTGATTCCTTACTGGAAGGGCAGGACGCTGCGGGACAAAATCTTCTCGAACCTTCCGAAGGACTGGATCGATCTCTATGAAGCCGGCTGCTTTACGGAGTTCATGGAGCAGCGGGCCCCTGGTCACACGGCTCTTGACGGAACGATTTACCGTACGGGACTTCTGGACATGAAAAAAAAGATAGCGGAAGCCAGGAAAAAACTGGATTGGCTCAATGACCCCTTCGCTACGGAGAAAAGCGAGGAGCTCCAGGCCATGAATATTGCCTGCGACGCTTCAATCCTGTTCGCCAGGCGTCATGCGGACCTGGCCGAAAAAATGGCAAAGTCGGAGAAAAATACCTCCAGAAAAGAGGAGCTTCTCAAAATTGCAGATGTCTGCCGGCATGTCCCGGCCCATGCGCCCCGTGATTTTCACGAGGCAATCCAGACCTACTGGTTCACACACCTCGGGACGATCACCGAACTGAACGGCTGGGACGCCATGTCTCCCGGGCATTTTGACATCCATCTTGCCCCCTTCTATGAAAAAGGTATCCGCGAAGGGACGCTGGACCGTGAAAAGGCAAAGGAAATTATTTCGTGCTTCTGGGTCAAGGTCAACAATACGCCCGCTCCCCCAAAGGTCGGTGTAACTGCTGCAGAAAGCGGCACATACAATGATTTTACCCAGATCAACCTTGGCGGTATTACGGAAGACGGGGCTGACGGTGTCAGCGAGGTTTCCTACATAATGCTGGACGTACTCGATGAACTCCAGCTTCTGCAGCCCCAGGCCAGCGTTCATATTTCCACGAAAACACCAGAGCGTTTTCTCAAGTACGCCTGCAGGGTCATGCGACGCGGCTCCGGGTATCCCTCGGCTTTCAACGCCGATGCAGTCTTCATGGAACAGCTCGGCATGGGGAAACGGGTGGAGGACGCGAGGACAGGCGGGACCAGCGGATGCATTGAGACCGGATCGTTCGGGAAAGAGGCCTATATTCTTCACGGCTACCTCAACGTCCCGAAGATTCTCGAACTGACCCTTAACAACGGCATAGATCCCCTCACCGGGGAAAAGATCGGTACCGCAACAGGCGACCCGACCCATTTTAAGGATTTCGAAGAGTTCTACCGTGCGTTCGAAAAACAGCTCGCTCACGTTGTAGATATAAAAATCAGGACGGACAATTACATACAGCGTATGTTCGCACGATGTGCACCTGCACCCTATCTCTCGGTGCTCATCCACGACTGCATAGAGAACGGGAAGGACTACTACGACGGCGGCCCTCGATACAATACCGACTATATTCAGTGCTGCGGTATAGGAACAGTCACTGACAGCCTTTCCGTCCTCAAGAAGCATATCTATGAAGAAGGGATCCTTTCCATGGACGGTCTCCTCAATGCACTGCATGACAACTGGAAAGAGCACGAAGACCTGCGGCAGATCGTCTGGAACAAAACACCTTTCTTCGGAAATGATGATGATTATGCCGATGAGATCATGCAGCGGGTATACAGTTCCCTGATCGACACCATAGACGGGCGGAATTCACCGAAAGGTCCCACATACCATGTGAACATGCTTTCAACCACCTGCCACATTTATTTCGGAAAGAAGCTCGGAGCCACACCCAACGGGCGATTCGCCCATACCCCGGAATCGGATGGGACTTCTCCGTCCCACGGGGCGGACCGGCACGGTCCCACCGCCGTTGTGAAGTCTCTCAGTAAGATGAACCAGATACAGTCGGGAGGAACATTGTTAAACCAGAGATTTCTTCCTTCCGTTCTCAAGGACGATTCCGGGCTCACAAAAATGTCCAAGCTTGTGAGGACCTATTTCAACCTGGGCGGTCACCACATCCAGTTCAACGTAGTTGACACGGAAACCCTTCGGAAAGCACAAAAATGTCCGGACGAATACAGGGGACTCCTCGTAAGGGTAGCAGGATACAGCGACTACTTCGTTGATCTTGACGAACACCACCAGGAAGAGATCATCGCCAGAACGGCACAGGAAACCTTCTGATTCAACGGGACCAACGCACGACCTGGTTCCTGGAAAGCAAAAATCCTCATATTTCGGCAGCATGGGGAGGTGATAGCGCGACAAAACCTGAATGATGAAGAATAGAGCGCCTTGGAGGGCAACTTTTTTATTGAAGAACGAAAGGAGTGCTGGAATAATGCGAAAAGCAACGAAAATCATCATGCTTGTTCTCGCTGCTGTTGCGGTTTTTTCCCTTGCTTTCCCGTCTGTTTCCTCTGCAGCACCTGAAATGATCCTCCGCTTCGCGAACCAGGTCCCGGTTGAACACACGGCGACGAAACTCATGCACCAGGTCGCCGACGAAGTCAAGGAAAAAACGAACGGGCGCATTGAGATCGTTGTTTATCCCGCGAACCAGCTCGGAGACTACACACTTGTCTACGAGGAACTCATCCGCGGAACTATTGAAATGGCGGCCATTTCAATTCCCAGCCAGTTCGACCCTCGGCTCGAACTCACATACATCAACTGCTTCGTCAGAAATTTCGAGGATGCCAGAAAGGTGTTCGCGCCGGACGGCTGGCTCTTCAAAAAAATGGACGAACTCAGCTCACGCCTCGGCGTGAAAATTCTCGGTTTCCAGGTTGAGGGCTTTATCGGCATCGGGAGCACAAAACCTGTAAACGAACCGCTGAACCCGAATGTGGACAAGGGTGTTCTCGTGCGTATCCCCAACATGGACGTTTACAAACTCGGCGCAGAGGCCATGGGGTACAGGACTGTCACCGTCCCCTGGGCTGAAGTCTACACTGCTCTGCAGACAGGCGTCGCCGACGGAGTTGACGGAATGACCCCCACTGCAGCCTACACCATGTTGAAAGACGTGCTGAAATACTGGTATGACCTGAACTACTCTGTGGAAAACTTCAATTACATGATCAGCCAGAAGACATGGGACAAACTGTCCGAGGGCGACCGGAAGATCATAGCGGACGCATGTGCCAAGGTTACCGCCATGAGCATCGACCTTGCACAGAAGGACCAGGAAAAGCACCTCCAGCTCATGCGTGATGCAGGAATAGAAGTCCACACGTACAAAGCCGAAGAACTGGAACCTATTTTTGTCAAGGTAGTAGGCACATGGGACAAGCTCGCTGACAAATTCTCCAAGGAGCTTATAGAGGAATTCAAGGTACAGTACGCTCCCAAATAGTTTCCACCAGGCCTCTGGAAGAAGACGGAGAAGTGCAGACTTCTCCGTCTTCACATCCATTGCGGCGGAAAGGAGAAACGAATGCCGGATCGAGAAGCTATAGGCTGTTTTCCTGAAAACAGGCCTGACAAAAAAAATCCACTGGATCTTGCTCTGCTCTTTTTCTTTTCGATAACTACAGTTGTTTGCTCGCTTCTTTTATCCCTTATTATTGCAGCTGCTGCGTTCACCAGGTACATAATCGGCGGTGACCTCTACGGCTTCGAAGAATGGGTGAAGCTTTTCGCCTTCTGGCTTTATTTTATGGGAGGAGCCTATGGGGCTTACAACAACACCCATGTTTCAGCGGACGTTGTGGATTCTTACATGAAGGACGGTTTTCTAAAACGGGCGACCGTTTTTCTCCGCAATCTCATCACATCGGGAATCAGCATCCTGTTTACATGGTACGGCTATGACTTTTTCATGTTCGGCTTCATGGGACCCCTTGGCACAGGAATCGCGCTTCCCAGAACCACTGTGTGGCAAATTCCCCTGTGGACCTCTTACCTGGCAGTCTTTCTCGGTCTCATTTTCATGACGTACTACTTCACGATGAGAATGCTGCAGAGTCTCCGGGACTTAATTAGAGGAGGAAACTCATGATCTACATCGCCGTTCTGATCCTTCTATTCTGCCTCATTATCGGCGTGCCCGTCCCCATGAGCTTCATGGCTTCAACAGCGTGGCTTCTCTTCTTCGGCGGCCCGCAGGCTGCAGGGTACCAGACCACTATGGTTCTTCCCTATGGCTTCAGCTCCATGAACAGCATCGCTCTCATCTCCATCGCTCTTTTCATCATGGCGGGAGGCATCATGGAGCGGGGCAAAATAGGCGAAAAACTCATCAACCTGGTTGACCTTCTTGTCGGGAGGATCAAGGGTGGTCTTGGAGTGGTGGGGACCATATCCTGCGCCGTGTTCGGATCCATCACCGGCTCCGCATGCGCCACCCTGTCATGTATCGGTTCAATCATGTTTCCCCGCCTTGAAGAAGCAGGCTACCCCAGAGGTATTGCCGCGGCGGTAATGTCAAACGCATCCCTTCTCGGAATGCTCATCCCGCCCAACTCGACACTCATCATTTTCGCATGGATCGGAGGACAGTCCATTCTTGCCTGCTTCCTTGCGACAGTTATACCCGGTATTATAATGACGGCTCTCATCTGTTTGGTGAACTGCTGGCTGGTAAAGGACAACCCCAACGTGAAGGTTACTGAACCTGTTCACGGCAAAGAAAAATTCCAGCTCTTCAAAAAGAGGGGAATTGCCGCCCTCCCTGCCCTCATGCTTCCGGTAATCGTTCTCGGAGGTATTTACGGCGGGATCATGACACCTACGGAAGCTGCAGCGGTAGCAGTCGTCTACGCCATACCCACCGGCATGTTCATCTACAAAGGACTTACGCTGCGCGGTCTTTGGGATTCCCTCGTTGAATCAGCGGTAACAACAGGAGTAGTCATGGTCATGCTCTACTCGGTCATGATGCTCAGCCGCCTGTACATACTCGAAGATCTTCCAAGCAAGATGCTCGGTCTCTTCAGGGCGGTCTCTGACAACCGGTGGATCATTCTGTTCATGATCAACATTTTCCTCGTGGTGATGGGGATGCTTATGGACGACATCAGCAGCGTCACCCTGACGACCCCGATCCTTATGCCGATCATCATAGAGCTGGGATTCAACCCCATCCACTATGCAGCGATAGTGGGGGTCAACACAGGGCTTGGGTGCATAACACCGCCGGCCGCACCTGTTTTATACCTGGGAGGGAGGCTGGGCAACGCACCGATCAATGAAATGATGTCGCCAACACTGTGGATCATCGCGTTTGCATGGACTCCAACGCTGCTCATCACTACATATTTCCCCAAGCTTTCCCTTTTCCTGCCCCATTTCCTTCTGGGAACACCGTGGTAGCGGGGCCGGGAAGTTCGGATGGCTTACAGGAATTTTTTCGGGATTCTATGCCTGGCCTGTTTTATAACAGGGCTCTGGACGAAATCGCCCTATGCATATTGGGGAGCGCTTGTGAGCGGTGCACTTTCCAGGGCGGCAGTCCGCAAACAATGGAAGACACCGAAATGGCTCAATGATTTGTTTCATTTTTCCGAATGAGCACGAGGGAAAGCCCTGCTTATTGACAAACAGCCTCAAGGTCTGTAGAATCCTTTTTTGTTGGGTGGTTAGTTCAGAGGAAGAACGCTTCCTTGACGCGGAAGAGGTCACAGGTTCGAGTCCTGTACCACCCACCATGTGA
>JAAYJB010000432.1 GCA_012523155.1 Synergistaceae bacterium
ATCGCATCCCGTCCCGTGTGGGGATGGGCTGCATGGGACTGACGGCCCAGGATCTCTATCGACAAACCATCGGCTGCTGCCAGCATGGGGCCTTTTCGCGAGGCGATGATCCCCGCGTCAAGATCCGGAAAAACATGGATCCCCACGGCTGCATCCACCCTTGGGTCATCAAGAGCTCCTGCCTCGAGAAACTGGACTGCACCTCCGAGTACTTCCTCTGCAGGCTGGAAAAAGAACTTTGCTGTCCCTGCAAATTTGTTCTTATACCCAGCAAAAATCCGGACGGCGCCCAGCAGAAGGGCCGTGTGTACATCATGACCGCATGAATGGACAACTCCGGGTCTCGTGGATTTATACGGAACGTCAGCTTTCTCCTCCCCTGGCAGGGCATCCATATCTCCTCTCAGGACAATGCACCGCGATTCCCCGGGCCCGGTTCCCTTTATCTCCGCGAGGATCCCGGTGGGAGAGATCCTGTGGACTGAATCGAGACCGTCCACTGTCTCCAATATGGATTCCACGAAATCTGCGGTTTCAAATTCCTGAAGGCTCAGTTCAGGATTCCTGTGGATATGGTGGCGATATTCCACTACGTCTTTTTCGATCTCCCTGACAAAATTCAACAGATTCAACAGGTATCCCCTCTTTTCTTTTCTTCGCTCTGTCCGAAACTAGTGACAGCAACCATGTGATTCTCTCACAGGACAGTTGATTTTGAAAGAAAAACGTCCTGAAAAAGGATTTCAGTGTTTTTTGAATTTTTTACGTCCTGGAGTATAATAACTTGTAGATATTATTTCTAAATGGAGGGGATAACACATGACAGTCGCATTTGATATGAAAGAAGCTCTCCGGTATGGCGTTCATGCGGAAATCGAAGCGAAGCAGTTCTACAAGATGTGGGCTGACAGCGTCAGCGAGGAGCATCTCAAAAAGGAACTTCTCGAACTTTCCGACTGGGAAAGCGAACATGAAGCCAGTCTTCTGAACTACTATGAGAAAATGTTCGGCGAGAAATGCCCCATCGATCCGAACATGGTCGTTGAGCCGGAGCTGAAAGTCCAGACCAGGGATTTCGGCGACGTGACCTCCATTCTGCGCATCGCCTCAGCAGCCTACCTCTCAGAGATGAGGGCCATGGAATTCTACGAGAAACTTGAAAAGGAAAGCAAAGGCGAGGCCGCCATCATGTTCGGAAAAATCAAGGACATGGAAAAGGAGCATATGGATATAACGAAAAAGCGTTATCTTAAGATCCGCAGTGATGTGGTCGGATTCAGGGCATTCTGATCCTGAGCCGGATCCATTTTCCTGAAAAAGACCGGGGAAACACTTTTTGCCTGTAAAGGCACTGTGTTTCCCCGTTTTTCATTTCTTTGGCGGAAAAGGAATCACTCCGCTGTACATTCCATTCCTGTCTTCAATTTGCTGCAGATAAGCCTTCCCAGGCGCTCCGCCCCCGCTCTGATCCTGTCTTCGGGAACGCCGCCGAAACTGATCCTCATGCAGTCGGAGCCCTTTCCGCCGCCCTCGATAAAAAAGCCTTCCCCCGCGACAAAGGCGACCCGGACGTCCGGGCTTGCCAGCGACTCGGCGAGAAGTTCCGTTGTATTCAAGTCCCCGGGGAGTTCTGCCCATGTGAAAAGCCCCCCGTCGGGAAACGTCCTTTTGGTCCCCGCAGGGAAAAAAGCATCGATGGAACTGATCATTGCATCCCTGCGTTTCCTGTAGAGATCACAGATCATCCGGTGATGGTCGGGATAGTATCCCCGCTTGAAGAATTCGGCGCAGATAACCTGGGGAAGCATGGATGTATGAGAATTGGTCGCTGTCTTCGCATCAAAAAGCCTTGCAGTGATCTCATTCGATGCGAAAACATATCCGAGCCTGCTCCCCGGGGAAAAAATCTTTGAAAAGCTGTTGGCGAGCACCGTATGTCCCGTGGTATCGAATGCCTTTATGGGGGGGATATCCGTTCCGCTGTAGCGGATGTCCCTGTACGGATCATCCTCGAGAATGATCACGTCGTAGGCGCTCCCCAGAGAAGCGATCTTTTTCCGCCTCTCGAGAGAAAGGGTACGGCCAGTAGGATTCTGGAACGTGGGGATCACGTAGACCATTTTCGGCGAGTGTTTTCTGATCTTGTCCTCAAGGTCTTCCGGAACCATTCCGTCCTCGTCCATCTCAACGCTGACACACCTCGCCTGGAACATCTCAAAGATTTCCACGCAGTGAACGAAAGTGGGGGATTCCACAAGGATCACATCCCCGGGATCGATGAAGAGCTGGCAGAGGAGATTCATTCCCTCAAGACCTCCGCTGGTGACAAGAATGTTGTCCACATCAGCCCGGACCCCTTTCGGTGCGAGAAGCTCAGTCACGACCACTTCCCTGAGATCGGGGAGCCCCATGACATTCCCGTACTGAAGGGCCTCTACGCCTCTTTTGTCGGTCCTCATAACCTCGCTGGTTATTTCCCGGACAATGTCCACCGGGAGAGCTTCCCTTGCGGGGGCTCCTCCTCCAAAGGAAATGATCCCGGGATCGTTCATGGCTCCAAACAGTCCACGGATGACTGCCGCCGATTTCTCCATGGTCTTCATGCGCTGCGCAAAAACAGTCATAATACTACCCCTCCCGGGCAACAATATGTTTTTAGTCCCGTTCTTTTATCCGAATATTGTACCACCCGGATGAAGCGAAAATGGAATGCCGTTTTTCCGGGATGGTTCCGAAGCAGGCTCAAAGGGAACACTAGCCTTTTCTTCTTCGCATCTCCCAGTTCCAGCCGTCACGGCACATTTCCCCGATACCGTACCTGGCCTTCCATTGAAGCTTTTCTTCAGCTTTTCCGGTATTCGCATAGCAGACTGCAATATCACCCGGCCTTCTGTCGTCGAGTACATAGGGAACCGGCCTACCGGAGGCTTTCTCAAAGGCTCTTACGAGCTCCAGTACACTTGTCCCTTTTCCGGTTCCAAGGTTGAAGGCCTCCACACCGCTGAAAGAACTGATGTACCCGAGGGCCCGGACATGCCCTTCAGCCAGGTCCATGACATGGATATAATCCCGCACGCCTGTGCCGTCCGGTGTGGGGTAATCGCTTCCGAAAACGTGAAGCTTCCTGATCTCTCCCGAAGCCACCCTGCTCACAAAGGGAAAAAGATTGTTCGGAATTCCGCTGGGGTCTTCGCCGATGATGCCGCTTTCGTGAGCCCCGATGGGGTTGAAATAGCGGAGAAGGGCGATGGACCACCCGGGGTCGGATAGGGCAAGATCGCGGAGGATCTGTTCGATCATCAGCTTGGACCATCCATAGGGGTTGGTGCAGCCGAGGAGTGCGTTTTCGTCGAGGGGCATGGGATTATCGGCTCGGTACACAGTCGCAGAGGAGCTAAAAATAAGTTTCCGCACTCCCCTTTCGGACATTACCCCGCACAGGGTGAGTGCAGAATCAATATTGTTCCTGTAATATTCCAGCGGTTTTGCTACGGACTCCCCCACCGCCTTGAATCCTGCGAAATGGATGACCCCATCTACAGGATACCTGCTGAAGAGTTCCTCCATGGCGCCGCGGTCGCAGACATCAGCCCGTACACAGTGGATGCTCTTTCCAGTGATCTCTGAAATGCCGTCCACTCTTTCCGGGGAGCTGTTGGAAAAATTATC
>JAAYJB010000433.1 GCA_012523155.1 Synergistaceae bacterium
GATTTCCCGCCATGATTCTCACCATGTTTGTAAGAAAAGCGTTTCCCCTCACGGTAAAAATACACAGATTTCCTTTTTTTCTTATATAGGACTTGTATATTGTTCGAACCGGCCGATCGGGACATTCTGAAGTTTTACAGAAGGCCCGGAAGTTATGGGATCCTTCGTACAGGGTGCATGCCTTTCGCACTTCATCAAAATCCCACGTTGAGCGGTTCCACCATACCCTGCCCCTGAGAAGAGGGGGAAGAGCGCTCCCATGCCAAATAAAAAAACGGTATTCTCTCCAAAGTGCCAGTCGCCTTGCATCAAAGGCAGGGAGAACTTTTGCCGCACGCAGTACGGCGATATCAGGAGGAAGGTGGAAGTTCAGGGCAAGAAGGAGTTTATCCGGCCTCCATTCTTTCCGGAGCTCGAAGGAAACCACCTGACCCCTGGCATGAACTCCGGCGTCGGTCCGTCCAGCGGCGGACGCGTTTACATGCTTTCCCTCCAATGCGAAAAGGGCGTCCTCTATTTTCTCCTGAACTCCCGTTCCCATGACCTGCCGCTGCCATCCTGAATATGGCGTGCCCAGGTAGCTCACAAGTGCCGCGTATCTCAAAAGAAAAGCCTCCTGTCGCCGATCACGAGAAGCACTACGAGTGTAAGTACCGCTCCGAGAGCAGCAGTATCTTTTTTCTCCCAGCAAAGAGGATACATCCTGGTCCTCCCCGCTCCTCCCCTGTAGCATCTCGCCTCCATCGCCACAGCCAGGTCCTCCGCCCTTTGAAAAACAATGACGAAGAGTGGGATCAGGACGGGAAGAAATGCCTTCAGCCGCTTCCACAGCCCGCCCCTGTCGAAGGAGGCACCCCTGGCCAGCTGCGCTCTCATGATCCGGTCCGTTTCATCCAGCAGGGTCGGGATGAAACGGAGTGCTATGGTCATCATCATTGCAAGTTCATGTGCAGGAAAACCGAAGCGGACAAAGGGAGAAAAGAGCCGTTCAAGACCGTCGGCAAGCTCCATGGGGCGCGTGGTAAGGGTCAGGAAGGATGCGAAAAGTACCAGGAACAACAGGCGCAGCCCCATGTAGGCCGCCATGACAAGTCCCTGCCTCGTGATTCGAATAAAGCCGACCTGAAGAAGAGGGTCTCCTTCAGTGAAAAAAATATGGATCGATGCAGTGAAAAGAACAAGGATCAGTACAGGCTTCGCAGATCGCAGGACCAGCCTGAAGGGAAGGCGGGCCGCTGCGGTAATGCATCCCAGAAGGACACCCCAGAGGGCAAATACCGCGGGGTGCTTTACCACAAAGATGCCGGTAAGGAGAACCAGGACCGATATGATCTTGCATCGGGGGTCCAGTGAATGGACGAGTGATTCCGAAGGTACATACTGGCCGAAAGTCAAATGATTGAAGAATTTCATCACTTTTCACCAAAAAGTGCGGTCTTGAGACACTTCCACTGCCACGTAAGAGGGACATTTTTCCCTTTCTCCCTCAGAGCCGCAGAGAGCTGTGCAATATCGGGAAGCTTGAGCCCTGGTACAGGATTCGCCTGGAGATGTTCAAGGACCGCCTGGGGTTTTTTCCACACGACCTGGGTCCCTCCCTGGAGCACGAGAATACTGTCGCTGAACTGCAGGGCTATATCGAGATCGTGGGTGACGAGAAGGATGCCCATTCCTTCCGACCTTAGCCTGACCAGCAGCGACGTGAGCTCTTTTCTGGAATAGGAATCAAGCCCTGCGGTAGGCTCATCGAGAACCAGGTAATCAGGCACGGATGAAAGGACTGACGCAATGGCCGCTTTCCTTTTTTCTCCCCCGGAAAGGTTGAAAGGGCTTCTCTTCAGGCAGTTTTTTTCGAGGCCGGCCTGCTCCATTGCCAGGTTCACCCGCTGCGGTATTTCATTCTCGGGGACCCCCCAGTTCCTAGGGGCAAAAGCGATTTCATCATATACCGTTTCAGCGAAAAGCTGCTGCTCAGGATACTGGAAGACAAGCCCCACTTTTCTCCTGATCTCCTGGAGAGACCGGCTTTTTTCCTTTACTTCCATGCCGTCCACCCATACCTGTCCTTCCATGGGCAGGAGAAGACCGTTCAGGTGCTGTGCAAGGGTGGATTTTCCGCTGCCGGTATGGCCGGCCACTGAAAACCACGTGCCCCTATCGAATTCAAAGGAGATGTTCTTCAGTGCGCAGGTCTCGAGGGGTGTGCCCGGATGGTAGGTATGCCCCAGGTTAACAGCTTTTATTGACATAGCGCATCCACCAGTCCTGGTATGGAGGGTATGGAGGGAAGGTCGATCCTGTTTTCAGACTGAAGATCGCGCCAGAATGCCGCAAGGGGGGGAGTATCCAACCCCCACTCCCTGAAAGAACCGTTCGTTAGGAAAAGTGCCGAAATACTCCCTTCCCAGACAACTTCCCCCGCGTGAAGGACGACTGCCCTGTCGCACCGGAGGATCTCTTCAAGCCTGTGGGTTATGGAAACGATCGTCTTGCCTGCGGCATGGAGGTTTCCAAGAACAGTGAGCAAATCGTCCCGGCCCGTAGGATCAAGCATGGCCGTAGGTTCGTCAAGTACGAGACAGGGTGTTTCCATGGCCAGTGCTCCTGCTACTGCAAGGCGCTGCTTTTCTCCTCCCGAGAGCGTATATGTAGGTTTTTTCCGTTTCCCGATAAGACCGGTTACCTTGAGTGCTGTTTCGACCCTGGCCTCTATCTCTTCGGGGGGAATCCCCTGGTTTTCCGGACCGAATGCCGTGTCTTCCTCAACAACGGTTCCGACGATCTGGTTTTCCGGATTCTGAAAAACCATTGCGACCAGGCTCCTTATGAGAAACGTGTTTTTTTCTTCTTTCGTAGACATTCCATGAACAACACAATCGCCCTGCGTTGGAACCAGCAGGGCGTTCAGGTGTTTTGCAAGGGTTGATTTTCCTGATCCATTGCTTCCCAGGAGCGCCAGCCACTCCCCTTCATATACTGAAAAAGAAACGTTTCGAAGGGCGGGGCGAGGGGTCCCGGAATCATCGGACGCCCCTCCGGGATAGACGTATGTCACATCCCGGAGTTCGCATACCGTTTTTTGATGCATAATTACTCAACCAGGGCAATGACCGCCATGGGGGAGCCGTCTCCGTGACGGTTCCCGGTTTTGATGATGCGGGTATACCCGCCGGGACGGTTGGCGTATCTCTTTGCAAGATCTTCAAACAGCTTGATCGCTGCTTCCTTGTGGGCCATTTTCGACCGGACGATCCTCCGGTCGTGAATTGTGCCGCCTTTGGCGCGAGTAATGAGCCTTTCGGCATACCGGCGCAGTTCCTTGGCACGGGTAACGGTGGTAGTGATGCTTTCTTCAAGGAAAAGGCTGGCCGCCATATTGGACAGCATGGCCATCCTGTGGCTGCCATACCGGCCGAGCGTCCGGCTATCCATACGATGTCTCATGGAAATTAGTCCTCCTTAGTTGA
>JAAYJB010000434.1 GCA_012523155.1 Synergistaceae bacterium
ACTCCGATGCCCTGACGGCGAGTTCCTCTATGTCGGGAGTCGCCGGCGATATCTTCATCCATATAGGGACGGAAACTGTCTCCCTGAGCGCTTTTGCAACACTGACGAGGGGCTCGATGGATTTCCCCGTATAGTGGGTCGAGAACTCGAAGATATCCGGTTTTACCTCTCTTTCAAGTAATTTTCCCAGATTCCGGACATCGTCAGGTGTATAACCGATGGATGTTACCAGGGGTACTCCCGCTCTTTTTATTTCCCGGTATGACTCGAGATACGACTCGACGGGAAGCTCTGACCAGGTTTCACAGTTAAGGAGCCCTCCGCAGGAGCTCTTTCGGATCGTTGGACGCGGATCCTTCGCCGGCATGACTGAAACGGTTTTTGTCACAATGCCTCCGGCTCCGCCAAGGATGGCCTCGCGGAGCCTGGCAGGAGATCCGACATTCGGTCCTGCCGCCGTCAGTACAGGGTTTGAAAAGTAAACGCCGTTCACTGTTGAAGAAATAGTCGCCATTATCCTGCCTCCAGGGTATTCATCGAGATTGGAAACGATTCGCCAGTTTTCTGGCAGCCCTCTGGGCTTCGCGTCTCAGGGCCTGTATGCTGTGTTCCGGGAATTCCCCTTTTATCCAGAGGATTCTTCCGTTTACAGCCGTCAGGAACGCCCTGCCTCCTTTTGTACCAAAAAGAAGGTGCCCGAGCAGATTCGATTCATGTATGGGGGAAAGGGGAACGTAATCCAGCACGGCAATATCGGCTGCCGCTCCCGGATGGAATCCGAATACGCCCGGAAGATGCCTCGAGAGAATTTTCGCCGGCCGCCTGAACATCATGTTCTCCATCCTGGGAAACGGTTCTTTGTTCCCTCCCCCCAGGAGATAGTACGATCTCAGTGCCGAAATAATATCCCCTGTCATGCCGTCCGTTCCCAGGAGGTGCCCGGGAAGGCGTTCCCTTTCAGGGAGCCCTACCCGGTTGTTGGCGTTCGATTCAGGATTCAGCACGACCACTGCCCCGGTTTCTTTCAGGATCCGGTAATCTTCTTCACCGAGGTGGACACAGTGTATCAGGAAGCTGTCTCCGTCGATCAGTCCGAATGAGCGGAACCTGTCTACAGGTCCGGAGAACCCCTCAGCCCTGCAGAAGTCAAGATCAACAATTGCCTCCCCGCAATGGGCATGGATCGGCATTTCCTTCGGTTTTGAACGGGAAATGAATGAAAGGGTTTCGGCCGATAACGTGATATTGGCATGAAGGCCGAACATGCCCGCGAGAAAGGGATTATCCCTGTGCTGCTCCCAGAAAGAAACGTTCTCTTCCACTTGGCGCATCATGGCTTTTTGTCCGCGCCTGTCGGAAGTTTCAAGACAGAGGATGGCCCTGATGCCCGCATGGACCATTGCTTCTGCTTCAAGGGCAAGGCTTCCCCGATCAAGGTTCATGGAAGCGTGATGGTCGAAAACAGCGGTCACCCCGTAGGAAAGTGAGTCCAGTGCCCCCAGGAGCGACGAGTAATACAGAATATCCTCATCGATGGAGCTGTCGAGCTTCCACCAGAGGTTTTCGAGTATTTCCGGGAACGTGTCCGCCGGACCATCGGGAGAAAAACCTGGGGCAAAAAAGGAATACAGGTGGTGGTGGAAGTTTACAAGCCCCGGAATGATCAGCCTTCCTTCCACGTCGTAAAAGGGTATACCGTCTTTTTTCACCGACTCCCAGGGGCCTATCTCCCTGATTTTTCCCTCGCATACCCTGATTGCCCCGTTCTCCAGGAACAGTCCGCTGCCGTCCGCGACTACTCCCCTTCCTACAACGTAATCGGTCCCGTACATGCTGAAAGCCTCACCTGCCGGCCTTGGCCTTGATCGCAGCCAGCACTTTTTCAGGAGTCATGGGCAGTTCGCGGAGCCTGATCCCAACGGCATCGAAAATTGCGTTTGCGATCGCAGGTGCAGGACCGTTGATTCCGATTTCGGAAATCGACTTCGCACCGTAAGGGCCGCTCGGCTCGGAGGATTCGGCGAGAATGGCCTTTACTTCCGGAATGTCGAGGCTTCCGTATATCTTGTAATCCCAGAACGAGTTGTTGGTCATTTTCCCCTTTGCATCAAAAAGGTATTGTTCCGTGAGGGCATAGCTTATTCCATTCAGCGTTGCCCCCTCTATCTGACCGAGAGCGAGCACCGGGTTTATCGGCTGGCCACAGTCTCCCGCGGATACGAACTTGACTACCCTGACCCTGCCTGTCTCCATATCAACGTCCACTTCAGCGAAGTGGGCCATGAAGGGAGGAGGTGATTCTTCACCGAAAAAGGATGCCTGGGCCTGTATCTGGAACTGGTTTCTGCTGTACATGGAATAGCAGGCGATCTCACTGAAAGGGATTTCGGAACCATCGGCGCTGTTGATTACCTTTCCGCCTTTCCCGATAGAGAGATTCCCGACAGGAGCACCTGTCATCGAAGAAGCCGTGGACAGTAGCTGTTCTCCTATCTTTTCTGCGCAGCGAAGGACGGCCTGTCCGGAAATATAAGTGGTGGAGGATGCATAGGCTCCGGTATCGAAAGGGGTAAGATCGGTATCGGACGAGAGAATGACTATCATCTCTACAGATATCCCGAGCCTTTCGGCGGCGATCTGGCTCAGTATCGTATCAGATCCTGTTCCTATGTCAGTTGCACCCGCGAAGAGGTTGAAAGAGCCGTCGTCGTTCATTTTCATTGAGGCGCTTCCCATATCCACCATGGCTATGCCTGATCCCTGCATGGACACAGCGGCACCCACACCCTTGACGACTGAGCCGGACCGGAGCCGTTTTCCCCTGAGTTCATTCCAGCGGATCTCTTCAGCTCCCCTATCAAGGCATTCAGTGAGCTTGCAGGAACGAACGATCTGGCTGACTCCCTCCGTACCTTCCCCTATGGCGCGGAATACTTCTGAAGTCTCTCCTTCCCGAATATGCCATTTCTTCACGTACTCGACAAAATCTGCCCCGACCTTCCTGCATATGGCATCCACGTGCTGATTGAAGGCGAAATAACCCTGCGTCGCACCGTATCCCCTGTAGGCTCCGCCGACCGGAAGGGTGGTATATACTGCGTGGCCGGTAAATGCCATGTTCGGTATTTTGTTGAACATGGGCAGGACTTTGGATGCTGCGTTTGAGAGGACAGTCAGGGCGTGTGCTCCGTAAGCTCCGGTATTCATCAGATCGTCCATTTGAAGTGCGGTGATGGTGCCGTCTTTTTTGAAACCCGACTTCACCCTTACCCTCATGGCATGCCTGGTGCGGACCGTGGTGAAAACCTCGCGGCGTGTCAGTTCAGCTCTCACGTTTCGCTTGTGTTTCCAGGCTGCGAGAGCAACGTAGGGTTCGAGGATGACTTCCTGCTTGCTTCCGAATCCGCCTCCGATTCTCGGCTTCACTACACGGATGCGGTGTAGGGGGATTCCCGTGGTCATGCTCACTATCCTTCTGGCGTGAAAAGGGACCTGTGTCGAGGAATAAATCACGAGTCTTCCGTGTTCATCGAAGGATGCTGTTGCCGCATGGGGTTCCATGGCGCAGTGGCTTGTACAATGGGTATTGTACGTTTCTTCCTCGATGAAATCCGCCTCGGTAAATCCCTTTTCCACGTTTCCGAATGAAAACAGAACTTCGCCTGCTATGTTCTGCTCCGGCCTGTATGCCACGGGAAGGGGTGCGTACTCATCCTCACCGTGAATACGAGGAACATCCCCGTCCATTGCCTTCTCCGGGTCGAACAGCGGCAGCAGCAGGGTGTATTCCACCGCAATAGCCCTGGCTGCCGCCCGTGCCGTTTTGTCAGATTCGGCCAGAACCGCCCCGACAATGTCCCCTGCATATCGAACTGTTTTGTTGAACAGCCTTGTGTCGTAAGGGGAAGGTTCGGGGTAGCCCTGCCCCGCAGTTGTGAAAAGACCGGACGACGTGTTCCCGGAGTGAAAAACGTCTACGACTCCCTCCATTGCCCGGGCGGGGGAATCATCGATAGCTGTTATTTCGGCATGAGCATGGGGTGAATAGAAAAATGCGAGGAAAAGAGGATCTTTCACCGTGAAGTCGGCTGTAAAAAAAGCAGAACCGCACGCCAGGGAAAGGGAGTCGACTTTCAGGACAGGCTTCCCCACCACAGAGAATTCATTCATTGCTGCTCATCCTCCTTGCGGCGAGACGGACCGCCTCGAATATTTTTACATACCCGGTACACCGGCACAGGTTCCCGTCGAGAGCTTTTCTGATCTCGTCATCGGTCGGGTTCGGAGTTTTCTGCAGAAGGCAGAAAACGGCGAGTATCATTGCGGGAGTGCAGAATCCGCATTGAATTGCCCCGGCCTCCACAAAAGCCTGCTGGATCGGATGGGGAGAATGGATCGAGCCTATTCCGGCGACCGTGGTGATCTTCTGTCCTGCGGCTGAAGCGGCAAAAACCTGGCATGAGTTGACCAGTCTTCCTTCAAGGATCACGGCGCATGCTCCACATTCACCCTCACCGCAGCCCCTGTGCACTTCCGTGTGTCCATTGTTCCTGAGCACGTCGAGAAGCACGGCATCGGGCGCAAAAGACCATTCCGCTTTTTTCCCGTTGACGATAAACGATCCCTTCATCTCAATTCCCCCCCACCAAGCAGGACTGACTTCAGACATCTTTCGACGTGCACTGCGGCTATCTCCGAAAGATACTCCGCGGAACCTGCCGGCTTCCGCCCGAATGTTACCCGGGCCATCTTTTTCACGTCGAGAGATGCCAGTTGTGAAAGATCTTTTCCGTTCAGCCCGTCTTCGATCCCGCTCAACCGTGTTACCCGTTCCAAACCTCCCGATACTGCAGCACGGACCTTTTCGATTTTCGACCCGTTTTTTCGTGCCACAACTGAGACAGTGAAGGCCGGATAGTCGAATCCTACCCTGACTTCCCTGTAATAGCAGGAATCCCAGTCCGCTGCATCAGGTAAGAGAACTGACGTTACAAGGGTTCCCTGTTGTACCGGCCTGTTGGCCAGCCAGGAGGAAAGGTCGTAGGTCCCGCTGTTTTTTCCCTCTGTGCAAATTTCCCCCTCAAGGACGGAAAAGGGCCCTATGAGGTCAGACCAGGGAGGAAAAAACGATACGCTCCCTCCTATTGTGATACGGTTTCGAAGGGGTGTCGACGCGGCAGAGCCGAGAGCAGCGACGAGAATGCAGTCAGGACAGAGGTTTGAGAGATTTTCGGCAACGGAAGCAAACGTTTGGCTTGCTCCTATTTCAAGAATCCCCTTCTCCATTTTTAAATAGTTCAGGGGGAGTTTCGCAAGATCCACCACACCTGAAAAAGAGGATAATCCGCTCTTTACGAGGCCGGTCCCGCCGCCGTGAGGAACAGTCCTTTCTCTTGCGAGGAGTGCGGCGGCCTCATCTATAGTTTCCGGGAAATACCACTCGATCCTGTTCATGCTTCTCCCCCTTTGCTGGTCGTTTGGAACAGCTTCATACTTCCCCGAGGAACGACGTACCGCAATTCCTAAATATTAACTTTAACCCAATAAAAGTCATGAGTCCAGATGCCCGGAAAGGTTCAGAAGGGATTGGACCGTAGATCCAGAAGCTCTTTCAAGCATGCGGCACACTCGTCTTGCCCTTGCAAAGCGCCTTCGTATGTTCGTCCATGCTTCAGGAATCTTTCCGTATTTCTCCAGTGCTCTTTTTTCCCGTTCCGAAAGGGATACTATCCTGTCTCCCATAACCATCTTGTCCGCAAGAAAAACGATCGCCGCCTCGGGAGATGCTCTCGGGGGGAGATCCATGTGGACTGCCGCGATCCTTGCTATTTCGGGGAAGCCGCATGACTTAAGAAATGCTTCCGCTGCTGAATGGTGATCATCCATGGTTCTGCAGACATCGTGAAGGAGGGCTGCCGCCCTGACAAGTGCAATAGAGATATGAAGATTCCCGGCGACTCCATTCGCCAGTGATTCCGCCGCTTCGGAAACAATGCGACTGTGCGCCGTCACTTTTTCAGGAGTTCTCGCGATCCGGAACAGGGCCCGGATTTCATTTTCAGAAGGTATGGATAGGCTGTTCAGCCTCTGCCTTGTCCGCAGCAGGTCTTCCGGAGTATCCATATCCATAAGAATTCCTTCGTCGGCAACCGGCAGGTCAGCCGCACTTGATTCCCTTGTCTCCAGAAAGCCCCGCAGCCCCCCTTCACCTTCAAATGTCAGGATATGAGGGATAAACGAGGCGCCTATTACGGGTGGATGTCCTCTTTCTCCGAGAAAAACAGGATGTATGATCCCCCGGTATGATGCACGCGCTGCCAGCAGCCTGATCGTTGATGGCCTGACGGAGGCGCAGTCGGCCGGAAGGATAAGGAATGCCCTTGAAGCGGGTGAAAGAGACGCGGCCCCGGCCTGTACAGAAGAATACATCCCTTCCGGGAACCGGCTGTTAAAGACAGGTTTTGCCCCGTTTCGCAGTATGACCGGTTCAAGCGTTTCTCTTCCGTAGCCTGTGACTACCACAATTTCCCATATTCCGGCAGCTTTTGCGGATCTAATTGAACGTTCAATTACCGTTGTTCCGTTGAGCGGTGCAAGAGGCTTGAAAAACCCCATCCGCCTGGAAAAACCGGCTGCCAGGATAACTGCTGAAACATTAGGATGACTCATATGATCGTGTTTTCGCCTAAAGCTTTTTGAATATACGGGCGATCGCGAGATAATGGGCATGGACCGAATTTCTGTAAGAGGCCAGGGAGCGTCCCCTGTACCTGTCAAGACCTTTATCTACGCTGCCCTTGCTTTTTTTGATGTTGGCCGCCAGAATATGGACTCCCACCCGGATATTGTTTTCCGGAACCATCAGCTGTTTTTTCGTCTTTATCGGGAAGGTTTTGACTATCCATGGACGGTTTGCGTTCCAGTTGATCTGCATTAGTCCGTAATTCCCCTTGCTGACGGCATTTTCTTTCACAGTGGATTCCTTCATCATCACTCCTGCGACAAGGAACGGATCGAGACCATACTGGGAAGAGTACTGATCTATCAGGTTCGCGTACCGGGAGATTTTTTTCTGTGAAACCTTCGGGTTCTTCCGGGTAAAATAGATTTCAAGGGCTTTCAGCCGTTTCGCCTGGTATTTTTTCGTCAGATGGCGCTGCATGGCCCTGTACTCGCGGCACGAAGAAAAAGGGGCGGAGAATGAAGGCGTCGCCTTTACGGTGACGAGCAGCATAGCCGCCAGAACCAGAATACATAATCCAAAACGAGATCTCATAATGGTGCTCCTTTCTGCAGGCTGTCGGGCCTGCGAAAGAGGGTCGGATTGGTTTTTTATTATAGCAATTCCTGCACTTTTGGGCTATTGTAGCACCGTAGCCTGTAATAAGACAAAAAAACAATTGCCTGGAGGTATCTTTTCATGAACGAAGTGCTGAAAACCATACGAAACAGAAGAAGCGTGAGGAAGTTTAAGCCTGAACAGATAAAAGATGAAGAACTCAATATGATACTTGAGGCTGCTGTGTGGGCTCCCAGCGGGCATAATACACAGCCCTGGCATTTTCTGGTCGTGCAGGACAGGGAGAAAATCGACGAAATGAGCGAAAAGAACCTGAAACTGATGGCACAGTCGGAAACAGAATGGATACGAAAACTGGCGGAAAAGGAAGGATATCATCTTTTTCACCGGGCACCCACGGTGGTGATCGTGTCGGGAAAAGAACAGCAGGACGGGCTTCTATTCCCTCTTGCCGACTGTTCTGCCGCCATTCAAAATATGCTTCTTGCCGCTGAATCACTCAATATAGGAACGTGCTGGGTGGGACTGACGGCATTCCTTTTCGGGGTTTCCGAAGAAGTCCGGAAGCTTGGGATCTCTGAAGGATACCATCCTCTTTATTCAGTCTGTATCGGCTACAAGGATGCATCGTTTGTTCCGGCCCCTCCTGCGAGGAAAGAAGGGAAAATTGCGAGGTATTCCCGGGATTGACGGGGGAGATGGTGCGAGAGGGGGGACTTGAACCCCCACGCCCTTGGGCATCAGATCCTAAGTCTGACGTGTCTGCCGTTCCACCACTCTCGCGAAATCCTTCCATGCTGAGGAATAATAGCATTCTGAAAGGGTTTTGGGAAGGGTTCATCCCTTCGGTCCATACCCGCGGGGTATTGCGTTTTCGGAACATCCGGCGGAAGAAAGGAGCAGTAAACTGAAAAAGAGGAGCGGTACAGGACTTGTGTTTCTGTTTCTTTTCGGCTTTTCCACTATATTTTTTCTTTTCTCGCAGTGGAATGAGCTGGCCGAGGCAATAAGGGCCCTTTTTCACGGTGAAGGCGCCCTTGCAGATTCCCTTATGAACTTTGCGGGAAAACTGCCCGATTTTCTCAAAGAATATTCTTCGGCGTTCCTCTGGGTTTACGCCCTTTTCATAGCCGGCATTATTTTCCTGGAGGAGAAAAACCCCGACCGGACGATCGCCTGGGTCATG
>JAAYJB010000071.1 GCA_012523155.1 Synergistaceae bacterium
CCTCCCCCCTCGCCGACGACATCGACGGAATAGCTGCCGGAAGGAAGGATCTCAAGCACATCAAAAAAATTATACAGCGACAGCGCAAGACCTACCGTATCGAATCCGGACCCGAGGTTTGCACTCGAGGCCGGTACTTTGACACGCAGAAGGCTCACTGTCCAAGCACCTCAGCGAGGGCGGCAGAAGTTCCCTCGATCTCTACTGGTTCACCTGCTCTGAGCATAGCTCCCTCAGGATCTTTCAGTCCGTTGCCCGTCAGGACCATAACGATCCGTAGCCCCCGGGGAAGCTTTCCCTGCCGGGCAAGCTTTATAATGCCAGCCAGGGGAGCGCACGAAGCAGGTTCAGCGAACACTCCCTCAGTTGAGGCAAGGGTTTTCTGGGCCTCAAGTATCTCGTCATCGGAAACGGAAAGGAACTGACCGTTGCTCACTTCCACTGCCCGTCTCGCCTTGTCCGCGCTCACAGGCCGTCCGATCCGTATGGCCGTGGCGACCGTCTCCGGCTGATCCACCTCGCATCCCCTGACAAGTGGTGCTGCACCCTCGGCCTGGACGCCGATAAGACGTGGCAGTTGCTCGATCCGGCCGATCTCCCTGTAAAATTCAAATCCCGCACAGTACGCGCTGATGTTTCCCGCGTTGCCCACCGGCAGGACAAGCCAGTCGGGCGCTGAACCAAGCTCGTCGCAAATTTCCCAGGAAGCGCTTCGCTGCCCGTACAGCCTGTACTGGTTCACCGAGTTCACTATGGCAATGCCTTTTTCCTTCGCGGCCTGCCGTGCCAGTTCCAGGGCTATGTCGAAATTTCCGCGCACTGCGAGCACCTTCGCCCCATAAATAAGCGCCTGGGCAAGTTTCCCCCTGGCCACCTTCCCTGCAGGAAGCAGAACAAAGCACGGAATGCCGGCCGCCGCACCATAGGCCGCCGCCGAGGCAGACGTATTCCCCGTGGATGCGCAGATCAGCGCCTTTGCACCTTCTTCAAGAGCCTTTGACACTGCCAGTACCATTCCTCTGTCCTTGAAGGAGCCCGTGGGATTCAGGCCATCGTATTTCCCGAACAGGTCGATGCCCAGTTCTCGTCCCAGTCTTCCCATGGGGATCAGGGGAGTGTCACCTTCGCAGAGGGACAGGCGCGGAGTCCGGTCCGTCAGGGGCAGAAACTTTTCGTAGGAATACAAAATACCTTTCTTCATCAAATTTCCCTCCTGAAAAAAAAGCCTGCATCGTCCTCACTCTGGAGACGATGCAGGCTCATCGCGGTTCCACTCCAATTCCGAATAATATCGGCTGCTTGATCCCGCTGTAAGGGGCGGAACCCCTGCGCCTTCCCTCCCGAAGGAATTCGACGCCCGCTCAAGGGTGGTATTCCCTTTTCGAAACGGAGAAGGATTTTCAGCCATGATCCTTCATCTCTGTCCGCTTTTTGGAAAAGGTACTCTTCCTTTCATCGCTTTTTTATCATATTATTGGTGTTCACAATTTCCCTACTTATACCTGCGGGAGGGAAAAGTGTCAAGAGCCCGGCATCCCAAC
>JAAYJB010000435.1 GCA_012523155.1 Synergistaceae bacterium
GGCGATTACCTGGGCGGCACGGTACAGGTGATACCCCACATCACCAACGAGATCCAGGAACGGATCCTGAGAGCCGGTGAAAACCGGGATGTTGTTATCGCCGAGATAGGGGGAACAGTGGGAGATATCGAGGGGCAGCCGTTTCTCGAGGCCATCCGGCAGATGGCGACCAGGGTGGGGCGGGATAACGTTGTTTATTGCCATGTGACCCTTGTCCCCTGGCTCGAGGCCGCCCGGGAGCTGAAGACAAAGCCCACCCAGCACAGTGTCCAGGAGCTGCGCCGCATAGGCATCCTTCCCCAGATCCTTGTGTGCCGTTCCCATTATGCTATCGAGGACGGGATGAGGGACAAGATGGCGCTTTTCTGCAACGTTCCCCCGGAGGCCGTTATCCAGGCCCTCGATGAACCTACGATCTATAAAGTTCCGCTCAGCCTCTACGAGCAGAGGTTCGACGAGCTTGTACTGAAATTCCTTTCCCTCGAGTCTCCCGCAGAGCCTGACCTTTCGGACTGGAAGCGCGTGGTGGACGGTTTCTGCGATCCGTCGGGGGAAGTGGAGATCGTCATGGTGGGCAAGTACATCAATCACAAGGATGCCTACCTGAGTGTCACGGAGGCACTGTACCACGCCGGGATACATCACGACGTGCGCGTGCGCATCCGGTCGGTGGAAGCGGAGGATATTGAGGAACACGGGGCTGAAGCGATCCTTTCAGGTGCCCACGGAATTATTGTGCCCGGAGGATTCGGCGCCAGGGGCATAGAGGGGAAGATATCGGCAGCGCGATACGCCAGGGAGAAGAAAATACCTTACCTGGGGCTCTGCCTGGGGATGCAGGTGGCCGTAGTGGAGTTCGCCCGTCACGTATGCGGCATTCCGGGAGCGAACAGCTCGGAAATAGACCCCGGATGCACCAGTCCTGTGATACACTTGATGGAGGAACAGGCACACGTGGAGGCTAAGGGGGGCACTATGCGCCTGGGGGCCTATCCGTGTGACCTGGTTCCCGGTGCCCGGGCTGCTGAAGCATACGGGAAGTCGCAGGTCTTTGAGCGCCACCGTCACCGGTACGAATTCAACAACGACTATCGAAGCCGCCTGGAAGACAAGGGGCTGAGGATAGCGGGAATCTATACGAAGAAGAACCTTGTGGAAATAGTTGAACTTCCGGACCACCCGTGGTTCGTGGGAGTCCAGTTTCATCCTGAGTTCAGGTCACGCCCGGTGAAGCCTCACCCGTTGTTCATGGGGTTCATCGGTGCGGCGGTACAGCTTTCGAATTCAACGTCTGGGAGGGAGAACGGATGAAAAAAGTACTTATCGGCCTTTGTCTTGCGGCTTTTGTTGTGGTTTCGTTTGGAATGCCTGCTGCTGCGGAGGAACCGCAGTCAACTGTGTTTCTCATGGGCAGGGTGGAGCGCCTTCTCTACGGAAGCGAGCGCACGGGAGGCCTGATCGAACGGCTGAACACCGTTGAAAAGGAAATGTTCGGGCGGGAACTGCCCGGGAGTATCGCCGAAAGGCAGAACGCGGTGCTGAATTTTATCGAGAAGGGAACGCTCGAGCAGCCTTCGGTACTCTTCAAGCTCGGTGTTGCGGAGTGGGCTGTAGAGCAGGGGATCAATGCTCTTGAACCTGCTGTCAAGCGGGTGGAGGCTCTTGAGGTCAATCTCGAGGGAACCCCCCAGGTCGACCGCCCGGTCTCCATGAGGCTTGAGCGCGTGTTGAGCCTGCTGATTTCCGAACCGGTGAGCATGCAGGATGCGGAAATACCTGCAGGCTCTGTGGTGAAGGGAGCCACGGTAAACACCCTCTCTCCGAAAACGGCAAAAAAAGGCGACATTGTGGACCTGGTTCTCCAGTCTGATTTCGTGGCGGGAGCCAGCCTTGTGGCTCCGAGGGGGAGCAGGATGCAGGCTGTCGTCACCGAAGTGACGAAGCCGAGGAGTTTCGGCCGTCCGGGAGAAGTCAAGATCACGATCGAAAAGCTTTTCCCCCTGGGACCGGAGGAGATACCTCTCACCGTGGGCGAGCAGGCCAAAAAGGCATCCGAAGCTGAGTCGGCCCAGCTTGCTGCTGCAGGCACGAGCGTTGTCGGTGCGATCCTCCTGGGGCCTGTGGGGCTCGCGGGTGGATTCCTTGTCCGGGGTGACCTGAAGGAGATCCCGGCCGGTTCCATCGTGTTCGCTGAAAGCTCCCGGGCCATGCGAGTTTCCGCCTACCCGGTCCCGGCAGGACTGCAGGGTATGCTGAAGACGGTGCAGCCGGCAAGCGGGGACAAGGTTCCTGAAGCACAGTAGGAGGTGCCCATGAAGAAAATTAAAAACAGGTGGCTCGCGCTTTTGGCCGCCCTTATGATCACCCTCGGCGGAAGTGCATGGGCCTTCAACCTGGGAGACCTCATCGGGGTTATCGGGGGAGGTTTTGTCGTTTCGGCCATCGCAGGGCCCATCAATGATTTTATAAACACAATAACCCTGAACAGGGGCGCCAAAGTCGAGGGACACACGAAGGTGGTTCCCATAGTCTCCATCGGCTCCGGGACCCATATTGGCGCCGCCCAGGTAGCGGGACCGAGAGGGGATGCCATCACCAGCACGAAAGCTGTTGCCCAGATCGAGGCAACGTTCATGGACAGGCTTCGGGTGAAGATCCTTGTCCCCATCGATTCGGAAAACCCGGTCCAGCGGTTCCGCAGGGTCCAGGGAGTTGGCGTGTCGGCTATAATCGATGTAAAACTCTGATCCAGGCCCGGAGGATTTATCCGGGGATCCGTGACCAGGAAACTGCATAGTTTTTTAATTTCTGCCGCAGGGCCGGGTACGGTTGCCGACCCCTGCGGCTTAATCCGGAAACATGAAAGTGACGTGGTACAATCGTGTCGGAAACATCCGAAAACAAGAGTTCTTCCCGCTGGAAAAAATTTGCTGTTTTTCTGGCACTTCTTGCCGTAGGCGGCTATTTCGCTTTTGAAGCGGTCCGTGATATTGCTCTCGACCTGAGCGAGGGCAGGATCCCCTCGGCTATTCCCGATACGATCCTTGAGAACATCAAGATCGACCGGGAAATTGAAGGCGATTTGTGGAAGGCTGACATCGGGAAGGTTGAACGGGGAAAGGACTGGGCGAACTTTTTCGACATCGACATCGAGATGACCCGTAAAACAGGGCAGTTGTGGACCCTCAAGGCACCGAAGGGCAGGTACTTCGAAAAGAACATGCGTGCCGAGATCAGCGATCCGGACGGAACGATGACGGAAAAGGGCATAGTGTTCTACTACAGTGCTCCTCTGGCAAAGTGGGAGCAGAAGACCAACATTATCCTGTTCCCCGATGGTGTTGTGGCATCAGGTGATATGGGACGCTTCAGCGGGTCTTACGTGAAACTTCTGCCCGGCGGAGTCATGGAGGCCGAGAAGGGAGCGTCGCTTGTATGGTTCGATCCGGAGGGAAAAGAAGAATGAAACGGACTGTGGGGTCGCTGCTCCTGATTCTGATTCTGCTCCTCTTTTTCGGGTATAAACCCTCATATGGAGCCGAACAGGGCCGCGGGGATATTATTCTCGATGCAGAAAAGGTAATTTACGACGAAGGATCGGGGCTTGCAGAGGCAGAGGGAGACTCCAGGCTCCGGCAGGACGACGTCCGCATTTTTTCCCACCGCATGGAATATGACACCATAAGCCAGCAGGCCATCGCTACTTCAAAACCC
>JAAYJB010000436.1 GCA_012523155.1 Synergistaceae bacterium
ATTATATGAACCATTTTCTCCATCCGCCTCTTTTGTCTTCAAAGGTAAACGGAACCGCTGGACCTTCCCCGCTGTCTGGGAAGGTCTGTTCTCAGAAGTGATTTCAGGATGTACGTGATATGCTGTCTATGATTGACAGCAGGCGCAGAAGATACAGCAGCACACACCCGTTCAAAGCGAGTATCATACCTATGGCCTGCCCGGGTATTATACCCGGAATCAGCATGGATGTGCCAAACATTATGGAAAGCAGGTTGAGGGAGAACTGGGATAAGCTGAGCTTCACCAGTACCGGGGGGACCGGCCCTGAAGGAGCATTTCCCTGCTTTAACAACGGGACCGCCATGCCCCAAAGTTTTATTCCTCCGCCGAGAATGTTCAGAATGCCGATAAGTATCGTCAGCTGCCCGACAAGGATCCCGGGGATAATACAGGATACTATTCCCAAAAAAGCAAAAAGAAGTCCGCAGAAGACAACAGCGTACGACCTCGGGAAAGCCCCTATGGGTGTATTTCCCGAAGCAAGCATTTGAATTGCCAGGATAACCATCAGAAGTCCCAGTTGGGCGCTCCCCGAAAAAGGAAGCATGCCGAGGGTAACCGGAACCAGCAATACCCCGAGCAGCACCATGAAAACACCTGTCAGCAGGATCATGGCCCTGTCCACGGGAAGGTCCGTTCCGGAGAGGTATTCTCGCTTCTCCGTTTTAGGGTAGGCACGGTATATTCCTGCGAGAACAGCGGACAGATAAATGAGTGCAATCCCATAAGCCAGGACCGCGCACGCCGTCATGGGAACCGTGACCAAATCTTTTTTCCAGAGAAGGAGTCCCGCCAGGATGGAAAACAGGTAAACGGCACTGCACCCTGCTGCGAGATGGCGGAAAATACCCCCGAATTGCACCCATGCCCTGAATTTGTCCCTGGAGAACAGGAAACGCAATAAAAGAACAAGCCCCCCCGGGCCGAAACAAATGAACAATATGGCCCTGGGGATCCAGATGAGGAGGTCAGGAATGAAGCATGTAATGATCCCTGACGCAGCTATAGCGAGCCCGATCGCGATTAGGGGGAGGGATCTGCACATGTCCCCGAAGGGAGTCTTTCCCATGGCAACGGTCTGCAACCCAAAGATGAAGAGCAGCAGGCCGTACAGCCCGTTCTCATAGTAGGGAAGTTTCCCTGCCCCTGCAGGGAACAAAAGTATTCCTGTAGTCGTCATGGTCAGTGCCGCAATCAGAAGGATCACCACTTCCAGAGGTATTTCCGCTTTTCTGAAAAACCAGTGCCCCACCATTCTGATCCCCTCCCTTTGCCATTACTCCGAGAAAAAAGACTAAAGAGTGTGATTTTTATTGTACAGCAGAGATGAAAAAAAAAGGAATCCAGATTTCCTGGATTCCCTGAAAATATGCACTATTGCTATATACCCGGCTGTTTCCATTTTGTGAAAGACTGTAGTTATGGCGGTGGGTGAGGGATTCGAACCCTCGAGGGAGGTTTAAGCCCCCCTACTCGCTTAGCAGGCGAGTGCCTTCAGCCTACTCGGCCAACCCACCACAATCGCGGAGTCTATTCTATAAAGGAC
>JAAYJB010000437.1 GCA_012523155.1 Synergistaceae bacterium
ACGGCGCCATGGACCAGTTCGATGGTCGCCCCCATTTTGGTTAGCCCTTTCAGGTGGAGATCAATAGGTCTGCTTCCTATGGAACATCCCCCGGGAAGGGGCATGATAGCCCTGCCGCACCTTGCGAGCAGTGGTCCGAGAACAAGTGAGGAAGCCCGCATTTTGCGGACGAGGTCGGAAGGGGTCTCCCAGGATATTTCATCAGGTATGGAAATGAACATTTCATGATCTGAAAAAAGCACCCGTGCACCGAGGCTCCTCAAAAGATCAGCCATGGTGTTTACGTCAAGAAGGTTTGGAACGCGCGAAATACGCAGGGAACTGTTTTTAAGCAAAAGAGCGGCGGCCATGACGGGAAGGGAAGCATTTTTTGCTCCCTGGGCTTCCACTGTTCCCATGAGCGGTTTTCCGCCGTTAATTCTCATTTTCGAATCCACTTTTAAATTCCTCCCGAAAAAAGGTGGGAAATCAAGATATTTATTAATTACTATACCATGATTCAGGGGACATTATCATAATGTCTGAGTATATTTCCCGCTATCTTCTTTGCCGCAGTTCCGTCACCGAATGGGCTGCCGCATCGTTCCACGAGATTTCTTCGGTATTCTTCATCGGACAGGATACGTGAGACCCAGGAAACAATTTTCTCCCTCGATGTCCCCACCAGGATGGCAGTTCCGCTGTCAACAGCCTCCGGACGTTCGGAAATATCCCTCATAACAAGCACCGGTTTCTTCAGGCCGGAAGCTTCTTCCTGGACTCCTCCGCTGTCAGTGAGAATGAGAGTACTTCTGTTCATGGCCCAGACAAAGTCAGGGTAATCAAGGGGTTCGCAGAGGATGACCCGCTGTTCCCGGGAAAGGCAATGGCGTATGATTTCCCCCACGGACGGGTTTTTATGCACCGGGATCAGAATCCTGACATCGCTGTGGTTTGTGAGGATTTCCTTTATCGAGCTGCAAATGCTCTCGATGGGTTTTCCCCAGGACTCTCTCCTGTGGGCCGTCATTAAAATGACGGGACCGGAGAATTCTTCAAGTTCTTTCAGCTGGGGGCAAAGGATATGGTCCGTTTTCTCCAGAGTGGAATAAAGTGCGTCTATAACTGTATTTCCGGTAACAAAAAGAGTCTTGTCCGATACCGGAAGGCCTTCTCCTTTTAGATTGGCCGCAGCTCCGGGCGTCGGGGCAAACCAGAGCGTCGACAGGCGGTCGGTTATGATCCTGTTCGCTTCCTCGGGAAAAGGCTGCCCGATGTTATGGCTTCTTAGACCGGCTTCAATATGTCCCACGGGTATATGACGGTAGAACGCCGCAAGAGCGGAGGCCATTGTAGTCGTGGTATCTCCGTGCACAAGGACGAGGTCCTGCGGATGTTCATCAAGAAACCTTCCGACACCTGAAAGGACTCGTGATGTGACCGAGTCAAGGGTCTGTCGATCTTCCATTATTGAAAGGTCCGCATCTGCAATGATACCGAAATAGGACAATGCCTGATGAAGCATCTGGGAATGCTGTCCTGTTGAAAGAACTATCGTGCTGAATTTCATTTCCCTTAGCGCATGAATAACAGGAGCCATTTTTATCGCTTCAGGACGGGTGCCCACGATGCAGGTAATTTTCTTTTCCATGAAAAAACCTCTCAATTTCATGTGATCATTTAATGTACGGCGGGAAAGGATCAAAGATGAAGCCTTACTCCCCTTTCCTCAGATAAGCCTCGCCCTGAAAAGAAAAATTCCAAGGCTTACAACTGCAGCCTGGAAGAAGGCCAGAAGTATTACTGTCCAGAAGGGTGAAAGACCTTTGTCCATAAGCCGGTGATGGATGTGTCCCCTATCGGGAGAAAAAGGAGAGACCCCTCTCCATAACCTTCTCATTATAGCAAAAAGAGTATCGGCAACAGGAACGCCTCCTGCCAGAAGAAGAAGAAACGGAAGTTCAACAGTTTTCGCCGTCGAGAGAACAGGACTTGCCGTATAAATAAAAAAGCAGGAGAAAAGGTATCCCAGAAGGGTTGTTCCGCCGTCTCCCAGAAATGTCCTCGCTCGGGGAAAATTCCAGTAAAGCACTCCTCCCGCCAGGCAGGCAAGGGAGAGGAACACAGTCGTATTCCCAAGTGCGGAGGATAATACCGAAGCAGTAATGAACATGAGAAGGCACAAACCATTTGCGCCGTCAATAAGATTATACGCATTCGTCATTCCGGTGATCCACAGAAGGCAGACCGCGAAATGCAGCGGAGGCAAAGGAACAGACCAGAGAAAAAAGACTGCGGCGAAAAGATGGATTCCAAGGCGTGCCAGCGGGGACAGTGTTTTCATATCGTCCCAGTATCCGCTGAAGAAAATAAAAGTACTGCCGGTACCGATCAGCCGGACGGCCGGATGTGCCTTGACCGCAAATAGACACCATAAAAGAAAACCAAGCCAAAGGACAATTCCGGCCCCCCGGGGAGTTACCGAACTGTGGATTTTTCGTTCTCCTGGGAAATCCACGATCCTGTACCTGTTCGAGAGACTTATAGAAAGCGGCGTTATGCAGAGTCCCCAGAGAAAAAGCAGAGGTGCCGCCACAAAAAAATTTTTAAGCGCAAATTCCACAGAAATACCTACTTGGTACCGAAAAGTCTGTCCCCTGCATCGCCGAGACCGGGAACGATATAGCCGTGATCATTCAGATGGCTGTCAAGGGCTGCAGTGTAAATATCAACATCGGGATGTTCCCCGTGCACCTTTGAAACTCCTTCGGGGGCGGCGATAATGCATACCAGAGAAACTTTTTTCCCGCCTTTTGATTTCACAAGGCTGATGGCAGCCGAGGCCGACCCGCCCGTCGCAAGCATGGGGTCGAGTATAAGGATATCCCTTTCGGCGATGTCTCCCGGCAGCTTGCAGTAGTATTCCACGGGCATGAGCGTCTCGGGATCCCGGTAGAGGCCGATATGTCCCACCTTGGCGTTGGGGACCAGCTGCAGTATGCCGTCCACCATTCCGAGTCCTGCCCTGAGAACAGGGATGATCGCGAGCTTTTTTCCTTCGAGGGCATAGGCTTCTGTTACTGCGAGAGGAGTTTCGACCTGGATCTTTTCAAGGGGAAGGTTCCTGGTGATCTCGTAAACCATAAGGCCTGCAATTTCCTGGACCAGTTCCCGGAATTCCTTGACCGAGGTATTCTTGTCCCTGATGATGCTCACTTTATGCTGGACGAGGGGGTGATCAAATACGATGGTTTTCCCTTTTTCAGAAAGGCTGCAGCTCGGGCAGATTTTCTGCTCGTAATCGGAGATTTTGCTGAGTCTTCTTAAATGCCGCTCTCCCTCGAAATCCGATTCGAGCCATGCGTCAAGGATCTCCGCCGCAAGTTCTGGTGAAAGCACCCGCGCACCCATTGTCAGCACATTTGCGTTATTGTGCCTGCGGCTCATCCGGGCTGTTTCCGGCTCGTGACAGTGAGCTGCGTACACACCCGGTATCTTGTTCGCGGCTATGGACATTCCCACTCCAGTTCCGCAGAGCAGCACGCCTTTATCCGCTTTTCTCTGAACAACCATTTCTCCGAGGCGAAATGCGATGTCCGGATAATCGCAGGGTAAGGATTCAGTTTCCGTACCTATATCAAGAATTTCTTCAATTCCTTTTTTTCGCATATGGTCGATAAGAAAGGCTTTCAGGGTAAATGCAGCGTGGTCGGAACCTATTACGATTTTCATATAGAAACCCCTCCCCGGTTGGAAAATTCTATTATGAGATTTTGTCAGCTCGCTTTTTATAATAATAACACTTGGCGGATGAAAGGCATATAGAAAGGCCCCTTTCCCGTACGGGAAAGGGGCCTCGGTATTCTCGTACTCCGGCTCAGCTGAGGAG
>JAAYJB010000438.1 GCA_012523155.1 Synergistaceae bacterium
ACAACCAATTTCTGACCGATTTTTAACCTTTCGGCAGAAATTGAGCCCCGATTGGGTTCACATACTTTATAGAATTTACTCTTGCATGGGAAACAGGATATTTCTATATTTTCCTGGAAAAATGGAAGAATTTGGCCATTCGGACTATATCCCGAAGAAGAACACCTACCTGGAAATTCTGTAGCGTTGAGTTTTTCTGACGAACGACGATCCGGATAACAGAGAAGTTTTTTTAAAACCATCTGAGATCGTGCCTGAAGAGATTGAAACACCGGGGGGCAATAAAAAAGAGGGAAGGTGAATCCTTCCCTCTTTAAAACAAAGCAACCTGAATCTCTTACGGCATGGGGATATGAAGATCTGCCCCGGGGCCAAGGGGCCACCCCATGGTGAACCAGAAGACCAGAAGGGCCGTGAAGAGGATAAGATACAGAATACTGAAGGGAAGCTGGAGGGAAATAAGTGTCCCGATCCCCACTTCCTGGTCTGCATCCTGTTTGTACTGCTCGTAGAAACCGAGCATCACGGGAACGTAGTACGAAAGAGGAGCAAGGTTGTTTGTGCAGGAGTCTCCGACCCTGTATGCCGCCTGGGTCAGCGCAGGAGAGAACCCCATCATGCCCAGCATGGGGACGAAGATGGGAGCAAGGATAAGCCATTTGGCGGATCCGCTTGAAATGAAGAGGTTGATGGTCGTCGTCAGCAGGACAAAGGCAACGATGAGCTTGCTGCCCGTCAGGTTCATGGATTTCAGCCAGTCGGCTCCGTTCACGGCAAGTATGGTTGCCAGGTTGCTCGCGTTGAAGAGGTGAATGAAGATCGCCGCGGGCAGAACGACCACAAGGAAGCTTATGCCTCCTTTGAGCCCTCTCTCCATCATCTTGGGAATATCCGATCCTTCCTTGATGACTTTTGCGCCGTACCCATAGGCTACTCCCATCACAAAGAACAGGCAGAACAGGATGCCCGCTATGCTGGAAAGGAACGGCGAGCTGGGGAGAATGTTTCCGTTATCTGCCCTGAAGAATGCCCCCTGGGGGAATGTAAGGGCAACGATGAGAAGGATATAGCCAAGGCCTGCGTACAGTGACCATCTCAGCCCCCTGTTCTCAACATCAGTGACCCGGTGCTTTTCAAGCTCGGTGGCATCCATCGTGCCGCCTTCATCCCCGAGGTACTTGCACGTGATCTTCTCCGTCACGAAAGTTGTAACAAAGGCCACGACCACCGTGGCCACAATCATGAGGTACCAGTTCATCAGCGGGTGAATGGGGCCGGGGATGTTCATTCCCTTGGCGGCTGACTCGGTGATACCTGCAAGGAGCGCGTCCGTTCCGGCAATGAAGAAGTTCGCAGTGAAGCCTCCCTGTGCAGCGGCATATCCTGCCGTGATCCCTATCCACGGGTTGCGCCCCAATGCCTTGAATATGGCCGCGCCGATCATGGGGGTGAAGATGATGCCCGCATCGGACGCAAGGTTTGCGTTAATTCCGACGATGGCAAGGGCAAAGGTCACGAGATAGGAGGGCGCCCCGAGAATGGTCTTACGCATGAGGGCGGAGATCATTCCTGACTGTTCCAGAAGGCCTATGCCAAGGGTCATGACGATGATCAGGCCGAGAGGGGGGAAGCTCGAATAAATCTTCAGAAGATCGGTGAATACGACACGCATGCTCTTGTAGGTGAGCAGGTTCACTACCGACACAATGGTCTCTTTCCCCTCAGCTCCCCCTCTTCCGGCAGCCATGTACTTGACCGACATGCCCGCGTTGCCGAGCCACCAGGACAGGGCCAGTATGATGCCTGAAAGAATGACGAAAAGCCAGAAAGGATGGGGGAGTTTATTTCCGACAATCTCCACTCCCTTGATGAAACGCAGGAGCAACCCCCGCTTCTTTGGTGCAGATGTTTCCGACATGAAAAAACCTCCTTCCAATGATTTGGGCCGGAAACCCCGTCAGTCGCCCGCTGTTCGCGGCCTCACTCCCGCCAGGACGGCAAAAAGCTCCGCCGACGGGCCCAGCACTGATTCATCCAGATCGAAATACTCGTTATGATGCCCGGCTGCAATATCACTTCCTAAAATGAAATAAACAGCTTTCCCTCCTCTCTTCTGCACTCTTTTGATCATCCAGGATACGTCCTCGCTTCCGCCCAGTCCAGTTGAGGGCAGAATGGTGCGAAAACCCTCCACGGACAATGCAAGCCGTGAAACAAGATCTACAAATTCGCTGTCACCCGAAGCATCCACTGCCTCGCCCATTTTTGCCATGGTCGTTTCCACGCCGTACATGGCAGCGGCACCGAGGACAATATCCATTGCCTTGCCGTAGACGTAGGAATTCAGTTCTTCCGTACTTCCTCTCGTCTCAACTTTCATGACGGCTTCAGCAGGGATAACGTTGCGACCGCTGCCGGCCTGGAGATATCCCACATTCACCCTTGTAGGGCCATCCTTGTGCGGTGCGATCCCTGCGAGGGCAAGAGAGGCGGAGCAGGCTGCAAGAAGGGCATTCTTCCCTTCATTTGGGGCGCCTCCCGCATGAGCGGCTTTTCCCTTGTATCGAACATCGAATTTCGAAGTGCACAGGAAACCCGTAGCCTCGGGTGAAAGGGCCCCCGATGGAACGCCCATTCCGATGTGAGCTCCGAAGAAGCGGTCCACATCATCCAGAATACCGGAGGCTGCAACGGCTTTACCTCCCCGGACCCCTTCCTCGGCAGGCTGAAAAACCAGTTTCAGTACTCCTGTGAGCTCCTCCGTGCGTTCAGACAAAATTTCCGCAAGGCCCAGCCCTATTGTCGCATGAGCATCATGACCGCAGGCGTGCATGGCTCCCTGGTTCATTGATACGAAGCCGTCCCGGAAGGGCCTGTGTTTTTCATCCCGTGCCTCGGACACGTCCACCGCATCGATATCGAACCGGAACGCAACAACAGGCCCGGGTTTTCCGGTATCGAGAATGCCGACCGCACCGGTGTATCCGCCCATCCTTTCGATCCACGCAGGGTCGGCTCCCTGGGTAAGCGCCCGTTTGATATACCCGTCGATTTCCTCTTCCGAAGGACGCCCCATGACAGATTCCAGGTCCAGCATCTCCCTGCCGGCAAGAACTTTATACCCAAGGGACTCCAAAATACCGGCGATCCTCGCGGTCGTCCAGAACTCTGTCCAGCCTGTCTCGGCATGGGCATGGAACTCACGCCGCAGTTCCACCAGTTTTTTTCGTTTCGATTCATTCAGCGCAGCCATGGAAAAACTCCTTTCTTCTTACTTCGAGAGATATTCCAGGGCACATGCCGCCAAAACTTCGACTCCAACAGGGATGGCTTTCTCATCCGGAAGAAACCTGTTGTTGTGAAGGGGGGGCATATCGTCCTTCTCCACTCCTTCGGGCCTGCAGCCCAGCCACATGAACTGCGCCTTGATCTCCCTGCTGAAAAATGAGAAATCCTCCCCACCCAGGGCAGGTTTCTCAACATGGATGATATTTTCTTTCCCGATGGTCTTTTCCAGGGCTGAAAGGGCTCTTTCAGTTGTCTCCGGGCTGTTCATAAGAGGAGGATATCCTTTTATGTACTCGATCTCGCACTCGCCGCCCATACCTTCTGCGATCCCCCGGGCGATTTTCGCTATCCTGGAAGGCATTTTCTCCTGGGTTTCAGGGTTCACAGTCCGGACTGTACCTTCGAGGATGACCTCATCGGCAATGACATTGTACCTGTTGCCTCCCTTGATGGTACCAATGGAAACAACCGCTGCGTCAAGGGGACTCACGTTTCTGGACACAATTGTCTGCAATGCTGTGATGACCTGTGCCGCAATGGCAATTGCATCAATACCGTTTTCAGGCTCAGACCCATGAGCCCCTTTCCCCCGAACTGTGAGGAAAAGACGGTCTGAGGCTCCCATAAGAGCTCCTTCCCGGGTTCCGACTGTCCCCGTCTTCAGCGAAGGCCAGACGTGAATTCCGAAAACTGATGCCACATCAGGGTTTTTCAGAACCCCTTCGGCGATCATTCCGGGAGCGCCTCCGGTCGGATTATTCTCTTCCGCAGGCTGGAAAATGAACTTGACACTCCCGGAAATTTCATCCCTGATCTCTGAAAGCACCAGGGCCGCCCCCAGGAGCATGGCGGTGTGAACATCATGGCCGCAGGCATGCATTATCCCTTTTACGGCTGAAGAACAGGGATGTCCTGTTTTCTCTTCCATGGGAAGAGCGTCCATATCGGCACGAAGGGCTACACATGGACCGTCTTTGCCCCCCCTGAGCAGACCTACTACACCGTGACCGCCCACACCTTCAGTCACATCCAGCCCTGTTTCCCGTAAAACTGATGACACCAGTTTGGCGGTTTCGCTTTCATTATTGCTCAGTTCAGGGTTTTTATGGATACGGCATCGAAGGTCGTTTATCCTTGCAAGGTGCTTTTCAATGAAAGGTTTCAGCGGCTTATTCATAAACCTGCCTCCCGAAAAATAAAAAAAGATATCCCGCTGACGGACAGAGTTTTCGCTTTTTTCGTGAGTTGCGATACCAGCGGGTCCGGAACATCAGAACAGAATTCATTTCAGAAGAATATTCATGGACAGTGGAAGAAACATCACCTGATAAAGTAGCATATGAGAACTGTATTTTCAACACTCCGGTCCGCGAAATGCCAAAGAGGAAAGCCTCCGCCTGATTCAATCAATGCAGAGGCTTTCCGGGCGGTTTAGCTGTTCAGTTGGCCCCGTTTTTCCGAAGTACTTCCTGCCAGGTAACAAATGAATGGTAGTAATCCTGGTCTCCGTCATCAAGTCCCCTGGTTATTTCAGTAATATGCGTATGATTGGCCCCTATTTGCTCAAGAACGTAGTCTACAGCGATCTGGGGTTTGCTCTCCTCACCGCACGTATAAATATCAAGGGCCATATACCCGACTTCCGGCCAGGTGTGGATGGAAAGGTGCGATTCGCTTATCACGACGACGCCACTGACTCCATCAGGCGGGAAGCGGTGAAAGGACACGGACCATACCTGGGTGTTGGCTCTTTTCGCTGCCTCCACGAGAATTTCCTGCAGTCTGTCAACCTGGGAGATAACAGGGCTGCACCCTGATGCCTCGACAATGAAATGGAAACCCTTCGGTGACATTCTTTCCCTCCTCCACCAGGCAGCAATCTTTTTACAAGGGAAGAAAAAACCGGCCGCATCTCTTTTTTCCGGCCGGGCATATCATCGTGGCTGTACCAATGAGTGCCTTGATTCCTGATTATCTTCACTTGTGAACAAGGGTACTGTCTGCCTGTTTCAATTTAGTTGAGCTCAACGGCTTGCGGATTATCCTTAACCGGGCAAGCTTTCCCTGAAAATCCGGAGGCATTATATCATAAACGGTACGCTGCCGGAACGAGTTCCCACAGCACGGCACGCTAGTAGTTCGCTTCAAACATGCCGGTCTTCCCTCCCGGCCGGTATTCGCCGAAGTAGGCTGAAAAGTCAATTCCCAGAAATTCGCACATATCAAGAATTTCTCCCATGGTGTTCTCATTCACGGGGATACCGTGTGCCATCCTCCCGGCGGTTGCTTCGATCTCTTTTTCTCCGTGGGTGTAGATCCTGCTGCCGCCTTCCGCCTTCGGACTTTCCCGCAATTCTTGCAGGAATCCTGAAAGGGCGCCCCTGATCGCCGCCGGATCTCCGAAAATTGCCGGATCTATTGCAGCAAAACCGTGGCAGATCCCTCCGTTGTTTCCCTGCATCGTGCGGTTGCTCGTCATTCCGGAAGAAAGGATGGAGGTGAATATTTCGCAGACCATACCGAAACCATATCCCTTGTGACCACCCAGGGTTTCCCCGCTGCCGCCGAGGGGCATGATCCCTCCCCCATTTTTCTCAACAATGTTTTTCAACACATCCGGAGCGTCGGTTGAAGGATGACCGTTTCTGTCCAGGGCCCATCCCTCCGGCAGCATTTTTCCGGACTTGTTGTATATTTCAAGCTTTCCGCGCGTTACAACAGTGGTGGAAGCATCGAAAAAGAAGGGGAAGGGTTCAGCAGGCATTGCACAGGCAATCGGATTGCTTCCCAGCATAGCCATTCTGCCGAAAGTGGGGACCATTATTGCCTCGCTGTTCGTAAAGCTGAATCCTATAAGCTCCTCGTCGCACGCCATCTTCGCGTAATACCCTGCAATGCCGTAATGATTTGAATTCCTTACGGTGACGATTGCCAAACCGTTTTTCTTTGCTTTCCTGACAGCAATTTCCATTGCACGGCGGCCTATCAGCTGCCCCATACCTCGATGACCATCCAAAACCGCAGAGACCGGCGTTTCAAAAATGATTTCCGGTTTCCCATGGACATCGATCATTCCTTTTTTTATCCCCATGAAGTATCGGACCATTCGCTGCATGCCGTGGCTTTCAATTCCGTACAGGTCGCTCAGGAGGAGTACATCTGTTATAATCCTGCTTTCAGCGGCATCAAACCCGAATTTCATGAACGAATCGTGACATAACCTCATCAGCGTATCGTAACTCCACTTCATGTAACCCATGAAGCATTCACTCCCTTCTTTCCAGAAATCCCGCTCAAGGGAATTTTATTATACGTCACTCTCCGGGTAAAAAAACGCGAAGACCCAGTAAATACGGGGCCTTCGCGTTTTAATTCCATTTATTTTGATATAAAAAACACTAAATAACATATGGTGGAGCTAAGGACCATCGGCTTTATTGATTTTTACTGGTATTTGCCGTTCTGATATACGGCGAAATATACAAATTTATTCGATTCCCCGTTATGAATACTGGTTCTATGGAATCCATACTTTGTATACAGGCGTTTTCTGGGACTTTCAGACCACGCCCCGAGGGGAAAGATGGTTCTTAGGGCCTAGAAATATTGTCAGTAGAACTGACACCTTTCCCTGTGGTTTAATCATACCATCGGATCGGCAGCAGGAATTTTTCCTTCTCGGGGAAACTCCGCAATGATTGCGGGCCCAATCTGTGAAATAATAGTAGTGTTGACGAGGAA
>JAAYJB010000072.1 GCA_012523155.1 Synergistaceae bacterium
CCCACGCACAGTCAGGCTATGACATTCTCAGGGAGGTGGAGTTCCCCTGGCCCGTGGCCGAGATCACCTACCAGCATCATGAGCGGCTGGACGGCTCCGGGTATCCGAGGGGGCTGAAGGGCGGCGAAATTCTCCCCGAAACCCTCATCCTCATGGTTGCCGACGTGGTGGAGGCCATGGCTTCCCACCGCCCATACCGTCCTGCGCTGGGAGTGGAGGCAGCCATACAGGAACTGGAGGATAAAAAAGGCATATTGTACAGTCCCGAAGCAGTGAACGCCTGTATCGCGGTGCTGCGGAAAAATCCTGATTTTTTCTCCCCAGCTGTTTAAAGACAACAACAAAGATCCGGGGGAAATATGGAAAGAGCGATTGAGCCGGACCTTCTGGTCCGGCCTTTTTTCCCTTTTGCGGTTCTGCGCTTCGGGAAGCGAAAGGGGGCTTGACAGGAAGGAAAGAGCGAAGTAATATCTATCTAACAAAAAGTGAGCATGGTGTCACTTTTAAGGAGGAAAACCATAAATGCCGGTATCTTCCCGTATCGAAGATTACATGGAGAGCATTTTCGCCATGGAGATATCAGGCCGAGAGGCCACCGTGACAGACCTTGCCAAATCCCTGGGAGTTGCCAAGGCTACTGTCGTTGCTGCTGTGAGGCGGCTGGTAGCCGATTCAATGGTTTGTCACGAGCGGTACGGGGCACTCAGGCTCACGGACGAAGGGCGGCAGAGAGCCCTCAAGATTTACAGGCGCCACGAACACCTGACGTTTCTCTTCCACGACATTCTCGGTTTCGATCCCGGCCGGGCCATGTCAATGGCCTGTGTTCTGGAGCACGAGATGGATGAGAAATCCGACGGGCGTATACTGGGTTTCGTAGATTACCTGGCAAGAGCAAAAAAAGATGGTATGCCCTGGGTCGAAGAGCTCCTGACTGTCATGGGCGACGAACGAAAAATGCCCCGCCCCCTTTCCATGATGCCGGCGGACGAAGAGGGGATGGTTTCAAGGGTCACCGCGTCTATCCCTCTCCGCCGGAAGCTTTTTGACATGGGGTTCGTTCCTGGAGCCGTGGTCTGCAGAAAGAAGGACGGTGCGGGTACGGAACTACTTTTCGTAGATGTATGCGGTGGAGAGGCCGGGCTTACCAGGACGGAAGCTTCGTCGGTGTGGGTCAGCGCTTTGGAGAAATGACGGAAGCGGATCGAGGAGGAGAGGAAAATGTGTCCCATAGCAGTTATGCCTGAAGGAAGCGAAGTGACGGTGGCAAAGGTGGCCGGAGGAGGAGAGGCCTCCAGGAGACTTTCTGAGCTCGGGATCGTCCCGGGTGCCAGGATCAACGTGGTCCAGAACGGCGGCGGTCCTATCCTGCTCAGGGTGGGGGATGCCCGGTTTGCCCTGGGGCAGGGAATGGCCCTGAAGGTTTTTGTGGACGGCGCCTGCTGAAAAAATACAGGAAAAAGAACCTGCAGGTTCTTTTTTTTGACGGTAAATAAAGTTAGATAAGACGAACATAAGAATGGGGGAAGAAACATGGGAGTATTGTCCGGATGCTTCGAAAGCGGAAAAGAAAAGGCGCTCAGTGCTCTTTCCGTGGGGGAAGGGGGCGTGGTCGCACGTATAGAAGGGAACGGAAGTCTCAAGAGGCGCATCCTTGAAATGGGTCTTGTTCCGGGCACGCAGCTTCGGGTGGAGCGCAAGGCGCCCCTCAATGATCCGGTTTCCGTATGGTTCCGCGGCTACGAGTTGAGCCTGCGCGTGGACGAGGCAGATGCAGTGATCATCCGTCCCGCCGGGTGCGCGGGGTGCCCCGGGGGGTGCCGGTAATGGGTTTTACAGTTGCCCTTGCCGGAAACCCCAATACGGGAAAGACAAGCATATTCAACGCCCTTACTGGATCGAACCAGCA
>JAAYJB010000439.1 GCA_012523155.1 Synergistaceae bacterium
CCAGATGATCTCTCCCCTGCCGAAGGAGTTGGACTCAAGCTCAAACTTCACTGCGTGTCCTTTCCTCGCAATGCTCTGAGCGATGGCCGGGGAGAAGCCCGGCTCGACGGAGACATTCATGCCGCCCATCCACTGCCACCTGGGTGCGTCCAGTGCCTGCTGGGGATTCATCCCGAAGTCCACTGTATTCATTACCACCTGGACATGCCCCTGGGGCTGCATGAACCCTCCCATAACACCGAAAGGTCCCACGGGAACGCCGTCCTTCGTGAGGAAGGCCGGGATGATGGTGTTGTAGGGTCGTTTCCCCGGCTCGAGGACGTTGGGGTGTCCCCTTTTCAGTGAGAAGCAATGCCCTCTGTTGTTCAGGGCGATCCCCGTCTCCGGAATGACCACTCCCGATCCGAAACCCATGTAGTTGCTCTGGATGTAGGATATCATGTTCCCCTCCCCGTCAGCGGCACAGAGATACACTGTCCCTCCCGGAAGGGGATTTCCGGCCTGCCTGTCCTCTGCTTCCTGCCCCAGCAGGGCTCTCCTGGAGTCGGCGTAAGCGCTGTCCAGCAACTCCTTCACCGGTACAGGTGAGAAGCGTGTGTCGGCCACGTACCTGTGGGCATCGGCGAAACCCATCTTGATGGCTTCGATCTGCCGGTGCACCGTGAGGGGGTCGTCGTGGGAGGAGAAATCGAATCCCCGGAGGATGGAAAGGGCCAGAAGGGCCACGATACCCTGTCCGTTGGGGGGAATCTCCCAGACGTCGTATCCCTTGTAGTGAACGGAGATAGGATCGACCCACTCCGGGTGGAAGGTACCAAGGTCCTCGGGCGAGAAATACCCTCCCGTTTTTTGTGCCGCCGCCACTATTTTCCCGGCGATCTCTCCCTCGTAAAACGCTCGCGCCCCGGTTTCACCAATCATCTCGAGTGTCCTCGCGTGAGCTTCCGATGACCAGACCTCTCCTGCCCGGGGCGCGAGTCCTGACGGGGCGAAGGTGTCAAACCATGCCTTGAACTCCTCTCCCTTTTCCCTGGCATACTTTCTGTAGGCCAGTTCCCAGTGATGGGCGGTAGTCACCGATACAGCATGTCCATTCCGGGCAAGGTACACGGCCGGAGCGAGGTTCTCCGCCAGGGAGAGCCTGCCGGCTTTGCTCGTGAGCTCAGCCCATGCCGCGGGAGCCCCCGGAACTGTTGCGGGGGTCCAGCCGTAAGTGGGCAGATGCCCGTCCGAAGAGGGGGCCGTCCATCCATTTGCATCGGCAACATCCATAGAGAGAGCTCTGGGGATCGTGCCGCTGGAGTTCAGCCCCCGGAGCTTTCCGTCCTTCCAGAGGATCGCGAAGGCATCGCTTCCGATGCCGTTCGCCGTGGGCTCCACCACGGTCAGGGCAGCTGCAGTGGCGATAATTGCGTCAACCGCGTTGCCGCCTTTTTTGAGAATATCCATTCCCGCCTGGGCTGCCAGGGGATGGGATGCACACACCATTCCCCGGGAGGCGAACATCATGTTTCTCCTCGACGGGTAGGGGTAATAATGGGGATCATATGTAACCGTCATTTTTTCTTCCTCCTTCTTATTTCACCTTGTGGCAGGCCACGAAATGGCCGCCGCCCCGGTCTTCCAGGGGAGGCTCCTCCGCCGAACAGATATCCATCTTCCACGGGCATCGCGTATGGAACCGGCATCCCGAGGGAGGGGCGATGGGGCTCGGAACACCCCCGCTGAGAATGAACCGCTCCCGCTTCCGGTTGAGCTTCGGAATCGGAACCGCAGCCAGCAGTGCCTGGGAGTAGGGGTGCAGGGTATTGCGGAAAAGCTCGAGAGAGGGTGACGACTCGACGATTTTCCCAAGGTACATCACTGCGATCCTGTTGCTGATGTGCTTCACTACGGAAAGGTCGTGGGAAACAAAGAGATACGTGAGCTTCATTGTGTCCTGGAGCTCCTGCAGCAGGTTCAGGATCTGTGCCTGGATCGACACGTCCAGGGCGGAGACGGGCTCGTCGCAGACGATGAAGTTCGGCGACAGGGAGAGCGCCCGTGCGATGCCCACCCGCTGCCGTCTTCCGCCGTCGAGCTCGTGGGGATACTTGTAGAAGAGGCGGGGGCTCAGTCCCACCTTTTCCATGAGGGCATCCACCATCTCTTCCCGCTCCCTCTTCGAGCCCATACCGAATATCTCCAGGGGCTTGCCGATAGTCTGCCCGATGCTTTTTCTCGGATCCAGGGAGGAAAAGGGGTCCTGGAAGATGATCTGCATTTCCTTCCTAATGCCGTGGAGCCCTTTTTTGTCAATGGAAGCGATATCTTCGCCGCGGTAGAGGATCCGCCCCGACGTCGCCTCTATGAGCCTGATGAGAAGCCTTCCGGTAGTGGACTTGCCGCATCCTGACTCGCCCACGAGACCGAGGGTCTCTCCCTCTTTTATGGAGAACGAGACATCGTCCACGGCATGGACGTTCCCTGCGGCAACCGGGAAATACTTGACTAGATTCTGAACCTGTATGAGATCAGGCATGGGCTCCGCCTCCATTTCCGTAGAGATGGCACATCACCCTGTGCCCGTTTTCGTCAAAGACAGACGGAACCGTGGTTCTGCATACGTCCATGCACTTCGGACACCTGGGATGGAAGGGACAGCCTCCGGGGAGGTCGAGAGGATCGGGCATGAGCCCCTCGATGGGGTTGATCCGGGAAGTTTCTTCCTCGATATCGGGGATACACCTGAACAGCCCCGTTGTGTAAGGGTGGAGCGAATTCCCGAATATCTGCTCCAGGGTCCCCGCCTCCACGATCTTTCCGGCATACATCACTGCTACGTGATCGCAGACCTCTCCCACCACTCCAAGATCGTGGGTGATCATGATCATGGCCGTGGAAAATTCCTCTTTCAGGTTCCGCATGAGTTCGAGCACCTGGGCCTGTATTGTTACGTCCAGTGCCGTGGTGGGCTCGTCGGCGATGATGAGCGCAGGATTGCAGGCCAGCGCCATGGCGATGACCACCCGCTGCCGCATTCCGCCGCTGAACTCGTGGGGGTATTCCTTGAACCGCTGCCCCGGTATCTGGACTTTTTCCAGCATCTCCATCGCTTTTTTCTCCGCCTGAGCCTCGGAGAGATGCTGATGGGCCACGAGGGCTTCGGATATCTGGACACCCACGGTCACCACAGGGTTCAGGGATGTCATGGGGTCCTGAAAGATCATGGAGATCCGGTTGCCCCGGATCTTTTTCATCTCCTTCTCAGAAAGGGAGAGGAGGTCGCTTCCTGCAAAATTGATGCGGCCGCTCCTGATGATTCCCGGAGGCGACGGAATGAGGCCCATGATGGAGAGAGCCGTAGTGGTCTTTCCGGCGCCGCTCTCCCCCACAAGTCCGAGGGTCTCGCCGGGTGAGAGGGAAAAGTCTATTCCGTTCACGGCCTCCACCGTTCCCTCGTAGGTTTTATAGACAACGTTGAGATCAGAAACTTCAAGCAAAGGTGTTTTCATGAAAAAACCTCCAGGCGGACTATTGCCGAAGCTTGGGATCAAGAGAATCCCGAAGTCCGTCGCCGAATATGTTCAGGGCGAGCACCACTATGGATATGGCCAGCCCGGGGAAGAACGTGAGATAGGGGGCGTTCCTGAGGAACTGCCGCCCTGAGCTGAGCATGGAGCCCCATTCCGCAGTGGG
>JAAYJB010000440.1 GCA_012523155.1 Synergistaceae bacterium
ACCTGCTGCGGTCGATCTGGACAACTCCGTTTTTGTCCCGGGAGAGGGCCATGGCGGGACAGACGGCGATGCATCCGCCGCACTGGTTGCAGACATGGATGTCGGGATAGCCTGCCACGGCCTCCACACGGATCCTGGAGAGACCGGGGTCGTCCTTCTTCGCCCACGTCTTCGAACAGGCGCTCATGCATGAGCCGCAGACTACGCACCGGTCAAGGTGCGGCTTGAGAAATTTCATGGGCTACACTCCTTTGCCGATATTCTACACTACATTTGATTCCCGGATGTGTTCACCCCTTGCGAACCTTCGGTAATCAAGCATTGAAAAATCGATGTCAGGCGTCTTTCCTGCCAGGTGCTGTGCCAGGATCTTTCCTGCAACTGGTGCCAGCATGAAACCGTGCCCGGAATAACCTGTGGAATGGTAGAAGTTTTTCACATCGGTTTCTCCGATAATAGGCTGGGCATCAGGCGTCATATCGTACATTCCGGACCACTGTCTTGCGACCCGTATACCCTTTGTCCTGGGAAGAAGCCGAACCAGGGTCCTGGACATTTCTTCCAGGAAATTCCAGGTCGTTTTCATCTCGAAGTCTTCCGGATGTCCTTCCGGACTCATACCGCATATGATGGATCCATGGGGACGCTGCTGTATGTAGTAGTTTCCGGAAAAGCTCATGAGCATGCAGGGACACACGCCTGGAGCAACAGGTTCGGTGATCATTATCTCATGACGTTCGCCCCAGTTCGGGATGTCAATGCCTGCCATCTTTGCGATAAACTGGGCGTACGCTCCCGCACAGTTTATGACGATGGGGGCGCTGATGGTACCTCGTTCAGTCTCCACGCCCTTGACCACATTGTCTTCAACGACTATTCCGGTACAGGTGGTATGTCTGAAGCAGGTGACGCCCATTTTTTTCGCTGCCTCGAGGTATGCGAAGGTCGTGAGGAAGGGGTCCGCATGGCCGTCCCTCCCGTGAAAGAAGAAGCCGAACGCGTCGTCAGCCGACAGTCCGGGACAAATTTCCCGGGCTTCCTTCAGAGAAATCATCCGTGAGTTTATACCCAGGGAGTTTTGAAGCACCATGCCTTTACGAAGCGTTTCAAATTCCTCTTCGTTATAGGCGACCAGGAGATAGCCTCCCTGGTTCAGCCCTACGCTCATCCCGAGCTCATCGTCAAGCTGCTCGAAAATATCGAGCGCTGCGATACCGAGCCTGCAGTTCATCTCTGTGCCCCACTGGGCCCTTATGCCTGCGCCGCACCTTCCGGTGGATCCGCCGCATATGGTGCCCTTTTCAATAAGGACTATGTTTTCCATGCCTTCTTTGGCGAGATAGTATGCAGTGGACACGCCGATGATTCCTCCGCCTATGATTACCACGTCGGCAGTATTTTTCCACTCCATTATTCTTCTCCTCCCTCTGCAAGAAGGCCGATTTTGATTGGTTTTGCGGGTGGACGTACTGTGGCGGGCTCCACTTCGGATATATGCTTTCCGGTTTTTTTTGCGATTTCCCTCATGAGTATATCCTGGCATCCCCGTCCCTGGCAGGGGCCCATCCCCACCCGAAGAACTCTCTTCAACTCTTCCACAGTATCGTATCCCTTGTCTATCCATTCGTCTATTTCTTCAAGGGTGACCTCTTCACACCTGCAGACATAAATTTGGTCTTTCTTCCCGACAGAATCAGGCATGGCACTCCACCACCTTTATGGCACGAAAGTCATTGACGACAGTCTTCGGCGCTGACACATGGACAACGTACGTCCTGTCCTTCCTGGGCTGGGTTATGTTTTCAACGGTCCCCTCTGCTATTTTCTCCCCCACCCTGTTAAGGCACGCGACCCTGTCGCCTTTCCGGGGCAGCGGCAGCATTTCATACGGCAGCTTGAAGAGCGCCAGGTCCTCGGAAAAGGTAAGGTCTATGACAAAGCATGCAAGCCCGGGGCAGGACGCCACGCAGAGCGTACATCCCGTACAGAGAGAATGGTCCACTGAAGGAGTATCGTTGATGTCCTTAAATGGCCTGATGGCTCCTGTGGGACAGCTTGTAGCACAGGGGTTGCAGGGAATGCGCTGGGGGCACTCGACGACGACCACACCGCCCTTTTTTGATTCCCAGAGCTCCCTGGGCGGCAATTGCGCCCCCTCTCTTTCCCCTGTAAGTACCCCGCTGTTGAAAAGCTTCTGCATGTCATCCATTCCGGCCATCCTCCCATCCGTTGACGAGAACGCACTCGATCCCCTGGCAAATTCTGGCCCCTGCCTCGCCGGACCTGAGTGACTGGAGGCGGCTCCAGTATTCGTCCAGTTTTCCGTGCTCTGTAAGATATCCAAGGCTCGATGCAGCTGAAAGTCCGGCGATCCGTCCTTCAACCATTGCCGCACTTGCTTCCTCAATGCCGCTGGCATCGCCGGCGGTAAAAAAGTCGGGGTTCGAAGTCTTCATGGACATATCTCTCCTGGCGACAAGACCGCATAACTGGGGGACGTACATCATTTTGCATCCTGCCTGGGACAGGATTTCGGTAGTCGGTGAAAGGCCGACCGCGATACAGATAACATCACAGTCAACGAACGTCTCTTCGCCTACTGGTTCGAATTTTTCGTTGAGCCCTGTGATGTACGCACCGGTGATGGTCCGGTCACCTACGGCTCTTTTAATGGAGTGACCGAGAAGGATGGGGACTCCCATCCTCCGGACTTTTGCCGCGTGGACCCAGTATCCTCCGATCCTGGGTGCAGCCTCCACAATGGCGGCTACCTCGACTCCTGCCTGCATGAGCTGGTAGCTCACAATAAGTCCGATGTTTCCGGCACCGACCATGAGCACTCTTTTGCCGGGGATGACGCCGTATACGTTCATGAGCGTCTGCACCGCACCGGCACCGTAGACGCCCGGGAGGTCATTGTTTACGAAGGGAATGAGCCGTTCCTGGGCTCCAGTTGCGACAATTGTTTTTTGGGCCTGTATGTGGAAAAAGGATTCTTCGCCCCGCATGGCGGTGAATGTTTTGTCTTCTGAATAAAAGCCTGTTACGGTTGTGTTTTCGTGGATTTCAACATTATCTTTGCACGACTCGATCTCATTGAGCAGGATCTCCGCGATCTTGAACCCCCTGGTGCCGGCATATTCGTCCTTGCTTCCGAAAAACTTGTGCGTCTGCTTGACGAGCTGTCCCCCGAGGTGAAGATCGCTTTCGATCACCATCACCTTCGCACCTGCCGAAGCCGCTTCAGCAGCGGCGCTCAATCCTGCCGCCCCTCCTCCGATCACGAGAATTTCAGTAGAGAGCGTCTTCATGGGCTGTCATCAGTCCTTCCCGTCCGGAACGCTGCCGTTGCCGTGCTGCGTTTCGACCTGCATACCCGGCTTCAGGGGCGTGATGCACGTCCGAACGTTCGGTACGCCGTCCACGACCATGAAGCAGCTGCTGCATTTTCCTATGGCGCAGAAAAAACCTCTGGGACGGTGTTCTTTTTCAGTTTCCCGATACACCCGTACCCCGTTTGCATGAAGAGCCATTGCTATAGGCTCTCCCTCATAGCCCTCCATTTCCTTGCCGTCAAAGAAAAAGAGAACCTTTTCTCCGCGCTGGAAATCAAGGATGGGATGTTCCCCGATGAGCTCCACAGTTCCGCTGCCGCCTCCGGGACCTTGTTTTTCGACCAAGCCCGTATTCCTCCTTCCGGCCATGACAGGATTATCTGATTACCTCATAAAAGCGCTATGGAACGGGAAAAACAAAAAAAGGCGAGTGAAAGGAAAGCTTGTGAATAGAATCCAAATACCCCCTCCGTATGGTTGAGAGCAGATGGCATGACTTCTTTGTGTTCGATTTTGTATCCTAAAATAATGTTTGTCAAGCATAAATTTAAATTAAGAGTATTTTGTATTTATAGGGATTTGTATATAAAATATATTACATAAGATCCACTGGTTTTTCAGGTAAAAAATCGACTATGACAGGGGAGCACAAAAAAGATAGAATTTTGATTGGAGCAGAGAGTACGAAAACAAAAAGGAGGGCTGTGAGAATGTTTCTCATGAACAGCACCGGGATGCTTGCATCATTTTCCTGTCGGGAACTTATGGATACTGCCGCGGAGGCCATCAAAGCTGCAAACTCACCGGAGAGCGGGGAAATAACAGCGCCGCTCCGGACAACCGTGAAGAGAGAAAATGATTCGCTTCTTCTCATGCCCTGTCTCACCAGCGAAACATGGGCGCTGAAGGTCCTCACCCTGTTTCCTGGAAATCCGGGAAAGGGGAGACCTTTTCTGAACGGGCTTGTCCTTCTGTTCGAAGGAGAAGATGGAACTCCTTCAGCCGTCATGGACGGCCGTATTCTGACAGCCCTGCGGACAGGTTCGGTGGGAGGGCTTGGTGTTCGTACCCTTTCAAGGCCGGATGTGGCGTCACTCGGAATAATCGGGGCCGGAGCCCAAGGATACTGGCAGGTCCGTTTTGCATGTGCTGCAAGGCCATTTTCAAGGGTGTTCATTTTTGATGTAAAGCGGGAAAATGCGGAAAACCTTTCCAATAAACTGCGGGTCGATCTTCCAGATGTGGAAATACGTGTCTGCGGGGGTGCCGCTGAACTTGTTGCGATGTCGGAAGTCATAATAACAGCGACTACATCCAGAAGCCCTGTGTTTCCGGAAAAGCCTGATCTGTTTCGGGATCGCTGTTTTGTGGGAATAGGGTCGTACACCCCGGATATGAGGGAATATCCGGATTGTTTTTTTGACGAGGTAAAAACAGTTTTCGTTGATACGCTCCATGCTCTGTCGGAAACAGGGGACCTTATTGATCCAATCAATGCGGGGACGCTGAAAAGGGAGACCGTTCGTCCTCTTTCGTCTCTTTTCTCATCAGGAACCGGATTTATCCCCGGGGAAGGCTCGGTGTTGTTTAAATCGGTGGGGGTATCTGTTTTTGATCTTTATGCTGCGAAAAACATCCTTTCCGCGGGAAGACGCCTGGGAGAAGGGATCGAATTCACCCTTTAACGCAGTATCACGGGGATGACTTGAAAAAAAGCGCACCCGGTTTTCCTGGAAAACCGGGTGCGCCTATTCCTTATGATCAGGCCTGGGGTCCCCAGGTCCTCGCCCACTCGAACAAACCGACGGCACATGCGACGCTGGCGTTCAATGAGCCCGTCTTCCCGGACAGCGGAATTCTGACGGTCTCGTCGCATGTTTCCGCGACAAGGCGCGAAAGTCCCTCACCTTCAGCGCCGACTATTACGGCTGTTCTTGCCGGCAGGGGCTCGGACCAGAGAGAACGTCCTGCCCTGTTGTCGAGTCCTATGGTCCAAAGGCCTGCCTCCTGCAGTCGCTTGACTGCCTCGGAGACGTTATTGACTCCGACCATGGGGATGCGAAGCGCGGCACCTGCGCTTACCTTGACTACGGTGCCGCCGGGAAGCGCTCCCCTTCTCTTCGGGAAAAGCACTCCTCTTGCGCCGCATGCTTCGGCTGTCCGTGCGACTGCTCCAAGATTGTGGGGGTCCTGTACATGGTCGAGGATCACTGCCAGGACCGGTCCTTCTTCAGGCAGAACAGAAAGGAAATTTTCGAGTTCGAGAATAGACACTTCGCCGCTTTTGCACGCGACGCCCTGATGTCCGCTGTGGCCGCAAATTTCCGTGAGGACCTCCGGCGCCATCTCCTGGATGATGACTTTTCCCTTCTCGGCCAGGAGTTTTATCTGGCGGGAGAATGATTCGCTTACGTTTTTTCCGAGATATACCTTCTGCACCCTGTCGGGAGATTCCTTCAGGAGCTGAAGAACCACGTGCCGGCCCCAGTTGAGATCTTCGTTTATTTTCCGTTCCCCCCGGTGAAACGTTTCTTTTCCAGATGAGCCTGGCCGTTCCCTTCTGCCGCGTTTCTCATATGCTTTATCCAATTTTTTCCATCCTTTCAGCTATCTGTGCAGCGTATTCCCGGAGATACTGTGCCGTATAGCCCTGTGTTCCCTTCATCAGGTCCCCGGGGGAACCACAGGCTACAACCTCTCCTCCGCCGTGTCCTCCTTCCGGGCCGAGATCGATGATGTAGTCGGATGATAAAAGGACATCCAGATTATGTTCTATCAGGATCACGGTGTTTCCCCGGTCAACAATTTTGTTGACTATGGTCATTAGCTTTTCAACATCCGTATAGAACAGCCCTGTTGTCGGTTCATCCAGAAGGTACAGCGTCGGGCCTGAGAATTTTTTGCTCAACTCCTTTGAGAGCTTCACCCTTTGTGCCTCTCCCCCGCTGAGGGTAAGAGCCGATTGTCCCAGTGTTATATATCCCAGCCCGGCATCGGAAAGGAGGGCTATTTTTGAAGCGATCCGCGGTATATCCCTGAAAAAGGCGGAAGCCTCGTCTACGGTCATATCGAGAACGTCCGAAATTGTTTTCCCCTTGAACTTCACTTCCAGTGTTTCCCTGTTGTATCTTTTGCCTCCGCACACTTCGCAGGGGACATAGATATCAGGCAGGAAAAGCATCGAGACCTTTGTCGAGCCTCCGCCTCCGCAGGCCTCACACCTGCCGCCCCTTACATTAAAACTGAAACGGCCCGGAAGATAGCCCCGGATGCGTGATTCGGGAAGTTCCGCGAAAAGCTCCCGAATCAGGGTGAACAGCCCCGTGTACGTCGCAGGGTTCGATCGCGGCGTTCTCCCTATAGGGGCCTGGTCAACGAGGACAACGTTCCTGAACTGTTCGGATCCTTCAATCGCCTTGTGTGCTCCTGCACGCTCCCGAAAATCTTTATCAAGAAGCCTTCTCAGTCCCTTGTAGAGCACGTCGTACACGAGACTGCTTTTTCCCGATCCGGAGACGCCCGATACGGTGACCAGAAGACCGGTCGGGAATGAGACATCGATATTCTTCAGGTTGTTGTGACAGGCACTCCTGACAGTGAGAAGGCCTCTTGATGTACGTTTAATCCCTGCGCGTACGATTCCCGTGCATTCCCCGCGCAGATACGGACCCGTGAGAAAGTTCGAACGAAGGGCATCCGCATACTCACCTGCAAAAACGACTTCTCCTCCCTGGTCCCCTGCCGCCGGCCCCATTTCGATAATAGCGTCCGCGGCTGTCATAGTCTCCCTGTCATGTTCAACAACGACGACAGTGTTTCCAAGGTCCCTGATCGATTCCAGTGTTCCCACAAGCTTGTCCGTATCCCTGGAGTGAAGTCCTATCGTCGGTTCATCCAGTACGTACAGCACCCCGCTCAGTTTTGAACCTATCTGGGCGGCCAGCCGGATCCTCTGGCTTTCCCCGCCGCTGAGGGTGTCCGACCTTCTGATAAGTGACAGGTAGCCGACCCCCACATCGCTCAGGAAGCGAAGTCTCTTTTTCGTCTCCATGAGGACCTGGTGGACGATGTTTTCTTCTCCTTCCGAGAGTGAGAGTTTTTCAACGACTGAAGACAGTTCGTCTATGGGCATGGAGACAAAATCTCCGATCCCGTACCCGTGTACCTTCACGTTCAGAGCTTCCGGCCGCAGGCGCATGCCTTTGCACGAGGCACACTCGTCGTCCACACGATAGGTTTCGAGTTCCTCCATAAGCGCTTCCGATGCGGTTTCCCTCCATCGTGCCTCAAGCCATGGAAGAAGACCCTCGTACCTGCCCATGTAGGTCTTTTTTTCCTCGCTGCGGTCCCGAAAGAACGGCATCGGAATCCTCTCGTCGGAACCGTGAAGGATAAAACTTCGGATTTCTTCGGGCAGTTTGCGGAACGGCGGGGTAAGGTCCCATTCATTTTTCAGTGCAAACTTTTCTAGCTTTGCCAGCATGTAGTGCTTTTTCTTCCAGGGAAGAATGGCGCCTTCGGGAACAGACCTTTCCGGGTCCACTGAGAGTTCCTCTGAGAAAAACTGGTGGCTGCCCAGGCCCGAACAGTCCGGGCACGCACCGTATGGAGTGTTGAACGAGAAAAGCCTCGGTTCTATCTCGGGCAGTGAGATATCGCATGAAGGGCACGTAAAGTTCTCGGTCAGAAGTTTCTCCTCCCCCTCTTCGGGTACTGCCAGGACGTATCCCCCGCTCAGGGTGAGTGCGTTCTCCACGGCTTCAGCGATTCTTCCCCGCCTGTCTTCCTGGACGCGGAGTCTGTCCACCACGACCTCGATCGTGTGGCGCCTGTTTTTGTCAAGGGTGATCTCCTCTTCAAGCCACAGAACGGTACCGTCCACACGAACGCGGAGAAAGCCTTTTTCCCGTGTCTGGGTGAAGAGGTTGCGGAATTCCCCTTTCTTCCCACGGACCAGCGGTGAGAGGATCTCGATCCTCTGGTCGGAAAAGTTTCTGAAAAGGATGTCAACGATCTCGTCAAGTGAATACCTCACTACCGGTTTTCCGCATGAAGGGCAATGAGGAACGCCGATCCTTCCGAAGAAAAGCCGTAAATAGTCGTATACCTCGGTCACCGTTCCCACGATCGACCGGGGATTGTGGGAGACACCCTTCTGTTCGATGGAAATAGCCGGGGAAAGGCCGGAAATATCGTCCACGTCCGGTTTGTTTTGTACGCCGAGAAACTGCCTTGCATAGGCGGAAAGCGATTCCACATAGCGGCGCTGGCCTTCGGCATAAAGCGTGTCGAACGCCAGGGAAGACTTTCCGGAACCGGAAGGTCCCGTGATCACGACGAGCTTGTTTCGCGGAACGTCAACGTCGATGTTTTTTAAATTGTGTTCTCTTGCTCCTTTTATTTGAATCCACTGCGACACGGTTAAATTCATTCCCTTCAATCGAAGCCAGCATGTCACGAATCCTGGCGGCTTTCTCAAAATCGAGTTTTTCCACGGCCTCCCACATTAATTTCTCCAGGTCGGCGGCAGAGAGTTTTTCTTCCCTGGACTTTCCGCTTTCCGCTGTTCCGGTTCCGGCGGGGAGGATTTCCTCGGGAAGCAGTGAAACTACGTCCTTCTTTATGGTTTCAGGCGTTATTCCGTGGAGCTTATTGTACTCCATCTGGATGGAACGCCGCCTGGTTGTTTCCGCCGAAGCTTTGCGTATGCTCTCGGTGATTTCGTCTGCGTAGAGGATGACTTTCCCTGCCGTGTTCCTGGCAGCCCGCCCGATCATCTGGATGAGCGATCTCTCTGAACGAAGGAATCCCTCCCTGTCGGCATCCAGTATGGCGACAAGTGATACCTCGGGAAGATCCATCCCCTCCCGCAGCAGGTTGATTCCCACGAGAACTGAAATTTCTCCGTTCCTCAGGTCGCGGATAAGTTCCGCCCTTTCGAATGTATTCAGCTCGGAATGAATGTATTTTACTCTGAACTGGAGATCTGCAAGATATTCCGCCAAGTCTTCGGATGATTTCTTCGTGAGCGTTGTAACAATAGCCCTTTCCCCTCGTCCCGTAATTTCCCTGAGCCGGCCGATGAGGTCGTCAACCTGTCCTGTTGCGGGCTGTATCTCGACTTCCGGGTCGAGAACGCCCGTGGGCCGGATAACCTGCTCCGTAACCTGCTGGGAAACGTTGAGCTCGTAATCCCCCGGTGTCGCCGTAACAAAGATGGCCTGTCTCATGTATTTTTCGAATTCGTTCCATTCGAGCGGCCTGTTATCAAGGCACGACGGCAGCCGGAAGCCGTTTTCGACCAGGGTGAGTTTTCTCGCCCTGTCTCCGTTGAACATTCCCCTCACCTGTGGAAGAGTGATGTGCGACTCATCAACAACAAGGATAAAGTCCTCGGGGAAAAAGTCGAGAAGTGTTCCGGGCGGTTCCCCGGAATTTCTACCGTCCAGGTATCGTGAATAGTTCTCTATTCCGGAGCAGTAGCCTGTTTCCTGGAGCATTTCCAGATCATAGAGCGTCCTCATCCTGATCCTCTGCGCCTCGAGAAACTTCCCTTGATTTTCGAACATTGCTGACTGCTCCTCCATTTCCCGGCGGATCGGCTCTAAGGAACGCTCTATGGCATCCCGGTCGGTGACGTAATGTTGTGCCGGAAAGATGGATGCTTCCCTGAGATTTTCAAGGGATTTCCCCGTTACCGGATCGAATTCATCGATCCTCTCAATTTCGTCGTCGAAAAACAGGATTCGCAGTGCCCTGTCCCCGTATGCAGGAAAAATCTCGATAATATCGCCACGGGCACGGAATTTTCCCTGTTCGGTCACGAGATCGTTTCTCTCGTAATAATTATCGAGAAGTTTCTCCATAAATGCCCGGCGATCCCATTGTTCCCCCACAGAAAACGGAAAGATGACTTTCTCGTATGTTTCTTTTTTCCCAAGGCCGTAAATACAGGAGACGCTGGCGACGACAACAACGTCACGCCGTTCTATCAGCGCCTTGGTGGCTGCAAGGCGAAGGCGTTCTATCCTGTCGTTTACAGAGGCATCCTTTTCGATGTATGTGTCTGTGGACGGAACATAGGCCTCGGGCTGATAGTAGTCATAATAGCTCACAAAGTAGTGAACGGCGTTCCGGGGAAAAAAACTGCGAAATTCACTGTAAAGCTGGGCTGCGAGGGTTTTATTGTGAGAGAGGACAAGAGCTGGCCTACCTGCTTCGGTGATGACATTAGCCACGGTAAATGTTTTCCCGCTTCCCGTTGCCCCGAGAAGTGTCTGGAAACGGAGACCCGAGGAGATGCCGGCCGAGAGCTGACGGATCGCTTCGGGCTGGTCACCTGAAGGAGCCCAGTCTGATACGATCTGAAACTTTCTGTCCCGTGTCATGCTGCATTTTCCTCCTCTGCTTCTTTCAGGGAAAGAAAAAGAGAGGAGGCCTGACTGACCGGCTCCGCCTCCTCTTTTTCTCCTGTCGTTTACGTTTTTCTCTATACGGCCGGTGCCTCTCCGACGAGGCCTGTTCCGTATGATTGCTCCTCGGGGGTGTCCTCGGAAGACTTCTGTCCTTCCTTTAGGGAGGTTTTTTCACTACCCTCCGGCTCTTCTCCTGAAAGCTGTTCCTCCATTCCGAGGAGTACCGTCAGTTCCTTCCCTTCTATTACTTCCTTTTCGAGAAGGACCCGGGCGACCTTTTCCACATCTTCCGAGTTCTCCTCAAGCAGGCTTCGGACTCTGCCATAGCATGAGTCAATGATCATTTTTACTTCCTGGTCAATGGTATACGCAACTTCGTCGCTGTAGTTTCTTTCCTCGCCTATGTCTCTGCCCAGAAACACTTCGTGATGCTTATGTCCGAGCTTTACGAGTCCCAGTTTTTCGCTCATACCGAACTCTGTAACCATCTGCCTGGCGATTTGTGTCGCCCTCTCGAGATCATTGCTCGATCCGGTCGTGACGTCCCCGAACTGAAGTTCCTCCGCAACGCGCCCGCCGAGAAGGACGCAAACCTTGTCCAGAAGGTCGGATTTCGACATGAGAAACCTGTCCTCTTCCGGCAGCTGCAGCGTATACCCTAGAGCCATGTGTCCCCTGGGAATTATTGAAATTTTGTGCACCGGGTCACAGGAAGGGATCAGTTTGGCCACAAGTGCATGTCCGGTTTCGTGGTAGGCGATGATCTTCTTCTCCTTGTCGCTTACAAGTCGGCTTTTCCTTTCGGGCCCTGCGATGACTCTATCAATGCCTTCTTCGAAATCCTTCATCCTGATCTCTTTCTGCCCGCTTCGAGCTGAAAGCAGGGCGGCTTCGTTCACAAGGTTCGCAAGATCCGCCCCAACGAAGCCGGGCGTCCTTCTTGCCAGCACTGCAAGGTCCACGTCACCGGCAAGTTTTTTCCCTTTGGAATGAACCTCTAGAATTGCCTCCCGGCCTTTTACATCCGGGCGGTCGACGACGATATGTCTGTCAAACCGTCCGGGCCGCAGCAGGGCGGGATCAAGGATGTCAGGGCGGTTCGTCGCCGCAATGAGGATGATCCCCGTTGACTCGTCAAACCCGTCAAGTTCTACCAGCAGCTGGTTTAGTGTCTGCTCCCGCTCGTCGTGCCCTCCGCCGAGTCCAGCTCCGCGCTGACGCCCGACTGCATCCATTTCATCAATGAAAATAATGCAGGGCTGGTATTTTCTCGCCTGTTCGAAGAGGTCCCTTACCCTTGCCGCACCAACGCCGACAAACATTTCAACGAAATCTGATCCGCTGACGCTGAAAAACGGCACATCGGCTTCGCCTGCAGCTGCACGGGCAAGAAGGGTCTTTCCCGTTCCCGGAGGACCAAGAAGCAGGATACCCCGCGGGACCTTCGCTCCCAGTGTGGTAAACCGGCCCGGGTCCTTGAGAAAGTACACGACCTCCGACAGTTCTTCTTTCGATTCATCACATCCGGCCACGTCCTTGAACGTCACCTTCGGGCGGTTATCAAGGAAAAGCTTCGCTTTGCTCTTCGCGAAGTTCATGACCTTACCCCCGCCTCCCTGCATGTTATAGAGGAAGAAAATCCAGACTCCTATGAGCAGCAGGGTCGGGAACAGCGAGGAAAGCATATTGGCCCACCAGGGAGTCTTCTGGGGAGGCTCAACCTCCACGTTGACTCCCTTCTGTGCGATTTCCTTCGCGAGATCTCCGACGCCGACCACGTAAGTCACAAACTCTCTTCCGTCCGTGAACTTCCCCTTGAGGGAGTTCTCAAGTACCGAGACAGATCGTATCCTGCCCGCGGATACCTCGGAAAGGAAAGAGCTGTAACTGATCTCAAGGGTCTGCTGAGGTCCCTGTGTTGGTGACAGAAAAACATTCACAAGGCTCACAACGAGCACGATGAGAATGAGATACAAACCTAGATTTTTTACCAATCGGCCCAAATTATCGCCGCCTCCTGACTAGATTGAGTTTTTTTCCTGGTCTCTATCGCTCCAAGTCTATTGCTCCAGGACCTCCACAATATGCACGGAGGGAAGGTTTCTCCATCTGCCGGCATAATCGAGGCCATAGCCCACAACAAACTTATCGGGTATTGAAAAACCTTTATATTCAACATGGACGGAAACCTTGCGCCTCTCTTCCTTGTCCAGCAACGCGCATACCCTTATGGTTCCCGGCTGGCGCTCGTGCATCAGCTTGACAAGATAAGACAGGGTAAGGCCCGTGTCAACTATATCTTCTACGATAAGGACATTTTTGTCCTTGACGCTGCTGTCAAGATCTTTGACGATACGGACGATCCCGCTTGTTTTCGTGGAGTCTCCGTATGAGGATACCGCCATGAAATCGAGAGAGACGTTCACAGTCTCCGGGATCGCCCTCACAAGGTCTGACATGAAAACGACTGCTCCTTTGAGAATGCCGACGACTACGAGGTCTTTCCCCGCATAATCTTTTCCTATCTTCTCACCGATCTCGCGAACTCTTTTTGCTATTTCATTCTCAGGAATCAGAACTTCGGCAACTTTGTATTCCATGATCATTCATCTTCTCTCCGCCTAAGTTTGGGAAAGCCGCTCTCAGATGGACAGCGGCAGTGTTCTTCTTTTGGATGCCGGTTCTTCCCTGTTTTCCCCAGAAAGGAACCCATTCATGATCGCCGATGAAAAGTGCGGGAAATACATCATTTCCCCATGAAGGGGCAATGAATTTTTCCCGGAGATTCGAGTCGCTCAAGGCAAAAACCCTGACGGAACCGCATTCAGGTAAAATAGCGTGCACGGGACCTACCGAATGAAAAGCCGTTTCCCTTTTCTCCCAGAAAAAAATCCATTTGTTCCACGCAAACTTTCCCCGCTCACCTTCCAGGGGAAAACATGCACCGGAATGATCCAATCTGTTTAGTATATCAGGGTCTACCCATGAGACAAAGGGGGAGGAACAAAAAACAAACATCTCTCTCTGCCATTGAAAGCACCAGGAACCCGAGCTGCGGGCCAGCCGGACCAGGGATTGGGTCCTCTCGCGGGACAATGTCCTAAGCCCGATTTTTCTCCCTACACCCCTGAAAAAAACTGACATTTCCGCGTCTCCCAGTTTCCTGATCACATCAAGCCCGCATGAATATGATGAGAAGGGAACCTTCCTTTCAGCTGCGGAAAAAAGCGAATCCTGGAGCATTTCCTCTTTTTGCCTGTAATATGTCATGTCAGCTGCTGTGCCGAGGATATGTTCTTTAACACCGGGATTGAAGCGGCTTTCGAGAAAAGGAAGAAGACTCTTTCGTATCCTGTTCCTGAGATATGCCGTATCCGTATTCGTCGAGTCCTCGCGCCAGGGGATGTTATATGTGTTCAGCATTCTTCTCAAAAAGTCTCTCGAGAAAGACAGGAGGGGACGGAAAATGAATCCCCTTTTTTCCTGTATCCCGGTTAATCCCCGAACACCGCTCCCTCTGATCAGATTGTGGAGGAAGGTTTCCGCTGCATCATCAGAGGTATGGGCAACGGCTATTCCCCACCCGCCGGCCGATGCCCTCGTGTTTTCGAGGAATTTGTACCGTATCCTCCTGGCACCATCCTCCAGAGATTCCCCTTTCCTGAGGAGACCCGGAACATCCCGTGATTCACTAACGAGAGGAAGGCCGAAGCTGGCCGCCATTTCTGAAACGAATATCGCATCCTTCCGTGACTCGCTGCCACGAATACCATGCTCGAGGTGCGCTATTATCAGTTTTCCTTTCCAAAGTTCGGCAAACATCCAGAGCATTGCTACTGAATCGCTTCCCCCTGACACGGCAAGCACGATAGGAGAATCGATATCCCACCATCCCTGGGATTTACCTATCGTCTCGAATTCTTTTTTCAGCCGTGGAATGGAATATTCGAAAGGTATATCATTCCGGGGCCCTCTTTTCATGATCCTGCCGGGCACCTCCCTGACATAAAAAAAAGCGGAGTCACCGCTCCGCCTGTAATCATCATCAATTGGTGGCGGTGACTGGAATCGAACCAGTGACACTGCGGGTATGAACCGCATGCTCTAGCCATCTGAGCTACACCGCCGAAATGGTTGCGGGGGCAGGATTTGAACCTGCGACCTTCGGGTTATGA
>JAAYJB010000441.1 GCA_012523155.1 Synergistaceae bacterium
CAAGTTCTTTTTTTTCGACCGACCAGCCGATTTCAGCAAAGGCTTTCTCGAAGAAGGCACCGATTTTCGCCACTCCTTCAGGGTCCTTGGACTGGCTGTCTATATTCACCAGGTATTCGAGATCCTTCAGGTACTGCTCTAGGTTTAACGAAACATTCATGAGAAATTATTCCTCCTTTTAAATGAAAAGCAGAAGGCTCACCGCCATTATCATCATTCCGACAATGAGCCCGTATATTGACACGTGATGTTCCCCGTACTTCCGTGCAGAGGGAAGAAGCTGATCCACGGAGATGAAGACCATGATCCCTGCCACTCCCGCAAATATGAGCCCGAAGAGTGTTTCCGTGAGAAAAGGCATGAGGACAAGCCACGCAAGAAGAGCACCCACAGGTTCCGCCAGTCCTGAAAGAAATGAGAGGCGGAAGGCCTTTGCCCTGCTTCCAGTCGCGTAGTAGATCGGTACCGATACGGCGATTCCTTCGGGTATATTGTGCACGGCGATTGCAACGGCGATCGGTACCCCAAGACGCGGATCCTTCATGGCCGCCATGAACGTGGCAATTCCTTCGGGGAAGTTATGGATGGCGATGGCAATTGCAGTAAGCACGCCCATGCGCATGAGGGAATGCTCCTGCCCTTTCTGCCCTGCCAGTCCCCTCATTTCCTCCACCCTGTGCATCTCGTGGGGATTTTCATGGGAAGGGACGAATTTGTCGATAAGCATGACAGCGAACATTCCCACGAAAAACGCGGTCGCGGTCATCCAGGAGCCCAATTTCTCGCCCAGGTCGGCTGCAAGAGCTTCCCTGGCTTTAAAGTAGATTTCCACCATGGAGACGTAGATCATCACTCCCGCGGAGAGCCCGAGAGTAAAAGCGAGAAACCGGGTGTTCGTTTTTTTCGTGAAGAAGGCCAGTGCGCTGCCTACTCCTGTAGAAAGTCCCGCGAAGAGCGTCAGCCCGAAAGCGAAGAGCAGGTTTTCCATTTCCATGATTTTATTCCTCCCGTAAAATACGTCCGGCAAGGACACAATACATGAAACAAATGCCGGGAGTCAAGAAATCCTATTTCGCAGCTGCAGCTATAGTATGGGCTGCCGTCCTGATATTCTCTTCCCACTCTTCTGCAAGGGGATCGACGGTTTCCACATTCGCCCCGATATTTCCGGCGATGATTTCAGCTGTCCGTCGGGAGAACTGGGGGGAAATCAATATAGTCTTAATTCCCTTTTTTTTCGCGGAAGAAATAAGGGCTGCCAAATCGGAGGCTTTGGGTTCTTTGCCCTCAGACTCGATAGCGACTTCATCCAGTCCGTATTCCCTTGCGAGGTATCCCCATGCAGGATGAAAAACGAGAAAGGCAGTCCCCTCCTTTCCCCGGAAAAGCTCCCTGAGTTCGCTGTCAAGTTTGTCCAGCCGGGTCTTGAATGTCTGGAAATTCTGAAGGTAATACTCCTCTCCTCCGGGATCAAGCTCTGTCAGTGCATTGAGGATGTTTTCAGCGATGATCCCCGCTTCACGCACGCCGTTCCATACATGGGGATCGCTCCCGCCGTGATCGTGATCATGGCCGTGTTCATCGGTATGACCATGGTGCTCTTCGTCTTTTCCCATGATCTTTTCCACCCCCCTGTCAGCGGAAAACACCCTGAGATCCGGATTGATTTTCCTGAGCCTGGGAAGGAGGGATCCTTCGAAAGGAAGCCCAATGGACAGGTAGAGTTTTGCCCTGGAAAGGGCGGCCATCTGTGCCGGAAGAGGCTCGAACGTGTGGGGGTCCTGTCCCTTTTCCACGAGGACAGAGACGTTGACCCTTTCGCCGCCTACCTGTTCCGTGAAGTATTTCTGGGGAGGTACGGAGAC
>JAAYJB010000442.1 GCA_012523155.1 Synergistaceae bacterium
TAGCTGGATCCCATCCACTCCGTGGGAAAGAAGGGTGAGTATGTAGTGATGCCCACATAGAGAAAAAGGATCAGGACTCCGCCTTTCAGTATTCCGGCCAGTAAACCCAGTATCCTGTCGGCGAACGTTAGGGAAGCGAATTTAATGAATGCCCTGACTATACGGCAGACCGAAGCTGCCAGGACGACAACCGTAATGTAAATGGCCACCATGAACCCCACGGAAACCATGGATTCGTTCGCTCCAGGGGTCATGGACATCATCCAGGCAGCCGGAACAGATGAGTATTTCCATGCAAGGAATACACCCCCAAGGGTGCCGATAATGGAGAAAATTTCCCCCGTCAGACCGCGGAAGAGCCCCCTAAGGGCAAACGTGGCCACGATCAGGGCAATTGCGGAGTCAAAGACAGATGCAAAGGTAAAGGTCATAGGGTCTCCTCATCCTTCAGTTCAATAAGTGATTTTTCCAGTTTTCTTCCCAGTTTTTCCAAAATCCAAGCTAACTGCAGGCAGGAAAGGAGAAGCAGGTTCTCCTGGTCAAGGGAACCGGAAAACTCCTTTGTGATCTCTGCCGACAGGGAAGAGATCCCCTTGAGGCTTTCATCGTCCAGGGTAGTTTTCAGGAAATAGGATTTCTTCCCTATCTGGATATTCACTTCGCGAAGGGAGGCATCCACGCCTAAGGTCTCCTTTCACCTCTGCCGTCGTGGTTCACTGGCTGAGGCTGGGATTGGGGCTGCCTGTTCTCGGGAAGGATGGAGTTCAGTTTCTCAAAAAGCGTCTTCATCTGTCCCTCGACCTGGCTCTTTTCCCTCTGGAAAGCCAATTTTTCTCTTTCAATAATTTCAAGATTCCGCTGGTTTTCTTTCGACACGCGGATACACTCAAGTTCCTTTTCGGCAAGTTTATTCTTCAGCTCGTTATTTTGGAGACGAAGCTGGTCCCTTTCATTTTTCAGGGATGCCATCGCCTCGGAGATCCTGTCCGCCAACTGCTCAATTTGACTGATCGTCACCATTTTCCGGATTCCTCCTATCGTAGGATATAGCCCAGGGCTTCCAGTTTTTTCCGCACACAGGCGTGGACACCGTCGACCTCGCTGTCGGTGAGTGTTTTGTCATCCCGCTGGTACGCCAGCGAAAAAGCGAGGCTGCGGTGTCCCTCGGGTACCCCTTTGCCCACGTAGATATCAAAAAGACGAACATTCCTCAGCAGTTCCCCGGCTTCTTCGCGCATGTGGCGGACGACGTCCTCCATGGGGCTTTCCGATGGAACGAAGAGGGAGATGTCCCTGTAGACGGGCGGGAACTGAGAGCTCTCCCGGAATGACGGGAGAACATCTTTTTCAAAAGGTTCAAGGTCGAGTTCAAAGGCATAAAGCGGTGCACAGTCCAGATCTCTCTCAATGGAAGGTTTCAGGCGGAGCAGGTACCCTACTTTCCTGCCGTCCTTCTCGATCCCGGCGGTCTGGCCTCCGTGACCGAAGGGTTCCTCACCCTGCACAAACTGCAGCGATACATGTCTGCTTCCGGCAAGAGCCAGGATGTCACCCTTGAGGGAGAAGAGATCATCGGCTTCCTGCGGTCCGTAGGGAAGCCGGGGATCCCTGCCTCCGTATACGAGACCTGCAATGCGTTCAATTTCTTCATGGCCGCCCTCTTCGAGCGGGAGAAAAACCCTTCCGAGCTCAAAAACCATTACGGGAGACTTCCAGCCTGCAAGGGAGGTCTGTTCTGCGCTGCGCAGAAGACCGGGCAGGAGGATCGTCCTCATTACGGACTGCTCCCCGCTTAGGGGGTTGGCAAGCTCAAGAGGACGTGCTCTTCTGTCATTCTCCGGGAGCCTGAGAAGCTTCACGAAGGAGGGGGACAAAAAGCTGTAGTTTACGAGCTCCACATATCCCCTGGAAAGAAGTGTTCTGCGTATGTCGCCTTTCAGGCGCGTAACGGACCCGATGTCTCCCCTGCCGTAAAGCACCTGGGGAAGTCTCGGCTCCATGGTTTCATTATACCCTCTTATGCGCCCGACCTCCTCCAGGAGGTCTTCCTCGATGGTGATATCGGGACGCCACGAGGGAACATTGAAGGTCCGCTTTCCCTCTTCAGCGGCTATTTCTTTCAGCCCGAGCCTCTGCAGGATCTGCGACGCTTCGTCGAGGTCTCCTGTGAGGAGTATTTTCTGCAGCATCTTTCCGGTAATGCTCACGGTCACCTGGTCTTTCCGCTCAGATGAAGCACTCCGGATGACGTAGGCGGATTGGGCGGAGCCCCACTCTTTCAGGAGGTTCGCGATATAGTTGAGAGCGATTTCGGCAAGGGCGGAATCGACCGTTCGGGCATACCTGAATGCCGCCTCAGAGTTGATGCCCAGTCTTCGCGAAGTCCGGCTCACACGTATTGCATCGAAGGAGGCCGATTCAATGTAAACGCTGCGGGTTTCAGGGAGGATCTCGCTGTTCTCGCCCCCCATGACCCCGGCTATGCCGATGGGGTTCCCTCCGCTGGTAATGAGTAGGTCTGTATCCTGAAGAGAGTGGCTCTTGCCGTCAAGAGTCCTGATGGTCTCTCCCTGAACGGCCGGACGGACCGTGATCTCAGGAGCCGCAAGGCGTCCCGCATCGAAGGCGTGGGTCGGCTGGCCCAGGGTGAGCATGGCGAGGTTGGTTGCGTCCACCATGTTGGATATGGGCCTCATGCCGAGGAATGAGAGGGCAATGCGTACGCGAAGGGGTGATACGCCAGGGACAAGGCCGGTGGCGAGCCCGAGGCAGTATTTTCTGCATCCGTCGTCCTCGAGAGTGATCCCCCTGAATTCTGACGGCCATTCTTTCGGCTCTGCCGGTGCAGGGGTTTGAGCGGGGTCGTTCTTCCATTCTGTGCCGGGAAAAAGGGCGTATACCTCCCTGGCCACTCCTAGCAGGCTGAGCAGGTCTCCCCTGTTGGGGGTGATGGAGAGGTCAAGGACGGCGTCGTCAAGCCCGAGCCATTTCTTCGCGTCCTCACCGACAGGGGCATCCGGGGAAAGGCGGAGTATGCCGAATTCATCGGCCGCCTCCGGGACTCCGAGTTCTTCAGCCGAGAGAAGCATCCCTTGGCTTTCAACACTGCCGAAACTCCTGGTGCCGAGAACGGAACCGTCAGCGAGCACTGCGCCGGGGCGCCCGTAAGGGACCCTGTCCCCCGCCGAAAGGTTGGGGGCGGCGGTAACAACGACAGCCGTACCAATTCCGTCGTTCACGGCGGCAACAAAGAGTAAGTCCTTCTCAGGGTGCTTCTCAAGTTTTTCGATGAGGGCTATCCGCACGTCTTTGAGCTGCCTGCAGGGATATTCAATGGATTCCACTTCGCATCCGGTGAGGGTAAGCCTTTCGGCGACTTCTTCAAGGGACGCGGGTATCGAGATGATATCGTTGAGCATATTCCAGGATATGAGCATCAGAGAGCCCTCCCCGAGAGAAGATAGGGCACGTTGCCTTCAAAGAGGACGCGCAGGTCGGTAAGCTTGTATTTCAGCATGGCGAGCCGGTCCAAGCCTACTCCCCATGCAAAACCGTTGTATACCTGCGGATCGATTCCTCCGTACCGGAGCACGGTAGGGTGGACCATTCCGAGCCCTGCGACCTCAAGCCACCCCGTACCCTTGCATATTCTGCAGGAGGGGTTTTTGCCCGAGCATTCCACGCATTCTATGTCAAGTTCCAGCGAGGGTTCGGTGAAAGGAAAATAGCTCGCTCGGTACCGGGCTTTTAGTGAGCGGCCAAAAAGCGCCTCCATAAGCGCCTCCAGGCAGCCCTTCATGTCGGCCACGGAAATATCCTTCTCCACCAGCAGTCCTTCAAGCTGGTGGAACATGGGGGAATGGGTAGGGTCACTGTCACGCCTGTAAACTTTCCCCGGGCACACGATGCGGATAGGTGCACCGAACCTGAGCATGGAGCGCACCTGAACGGGCGATGTGTGGGTGCGCAGAAGCTTTCCGTCCGGGAAATAGAACGTGTCCTGCATATCCCTTGCAGGGTGAGACGCCGGGATGTTGAGCGCCTCAAAATTGTGGAAGTCATCCTCTATCTCGGGGCCGAGAGCCACGGAGAATCCGAGCCCGGCGAGTATTTCAACCACGTCCTGGGTGAGCTGGGCAACGGGATGTATGCCGCCCCACATTCTGCTCCTTGGAGGGAGGGTAACGTCCAGCCTGTTTTTCCGCTCCTCCTCCGCTGATTCAGCTTCCTCTATCTGCGTCTTTTTTGACGCCAGGCGCTGCTCCATTGCGTCCCTGAGAGAGTTTATCGCCTCTCCCGCTGCCGGGCGCTCCTCCGTGGGAAGAGATCCGAGCTTTTTCAGGAAGGAGGTCAACGATCCTTTTTTCCCGAGAAAGGCCACCTTCACCTGCTGCAGTTCATCTGAAGAGGCCGCTCCGGACAATCGTTCCGCGAAGTTTTTTTCAATTATTTCAAGTTCACCGAGGATAGATGTCACTTGCCGATTTCCTCCTTGTCCTTGTCTCGTTCAATGTAATTATTATATTATACGTCTTCCGCCGGAGCAGTTCCATTCCGGCCCGGGACACATGGCCCCTGATGGGTGCAGCAAAAGGACTCACTGTATGTACAATACCATAAAAAAGAGGGTTCCTACCGCGCGAGCGACAGGAACCCAGAGATATCGATCCCGTCCGGATCAGCCTGCGGTTTTCCGCGAAAACAGCGTTACGGGCAGGCAGAAACCGTCCTGCTATTTGCCCAGCGCGTTTCTCGCCTGGTCGGCGAGCTGCGTGAAGGCCGCCATGTCGTTGATGGCAAGCTCGGACAGCATTTTCCGGTTGATATTGATTCCTGCCTTTTTCAGCCCGTTCATCAGGACGCTGTAGGAAAGGCCCTGTGCACGGGATGCGGCATTGATTCGGGTGATCCACAGGCGCCGGAAGTCTCTTTTCTTTTTCTTCCTGTCTGTGTAGGCCCTTGAAAGGGAATGAAGGAAAGCTTCCCTTGCTCTTCTGTACACATTCTTTTTCCGTCCCCAGTACCCTTTGGTGATGGAAAAAAGTCTTTTTCTTTTTTTATCGCTAGCGCTACCACCTTTGACTCGGGGCATCGCACGTCACCTCTTTCATAAAATAAACTTTTCCAGATCCGGTTTTCAGCTGTACGGGAGAAGCTTTCTCATGTACTCCATCTGGGTGTCATCAACGTACCCTTTCTTGCGCAGCTTCCTGAGCCTCGAGGGGCTTTTGCAGCTGAGCAGGTGGCCTCTTCCTGCCTTGCGGTAGGATAGTTTTCCTGTGCCGGTGAACGAAAAACGCTTCTTCGCTCCCGAATGGGATTTAAGCTTTGGCAAAATGTTTTCCTCCTTCCCGGATGATGAGTCAAGATAAAAGCCCGCCGCATCCAGGCGACAGGCGAAAAAGCAGTAAAAATGGAATTCGCGGCCGGTTTATTCTGCTGTTGTCTCAGGCGCTGGAGCCGCCTCCTCTTTCTTTTTTTCATCAACTTTTTTACCGGCGTTCTTTTTCTCAGCGATTTTGCCTGCGTCATTCTTTTCGGGTTTTGTTGCAATCTTTCCCTGCCCCGGGGGAAGGGGCGTCATCATTATCCTCATGTACCGCCCTTCCATGCGGGGTCTGCCTTCGCTCTTGCCAAGCCCCTCGCAGTCTGCGATCACCCGTGCAAGGACTTCTTCTCCCTTGCTCAGGAAGGACATCTCCCTGCCACGGAAAAACACCGATACCTTTACCCTGTGACCGTCTTCCAGGAAGCTCTTGATGGCGCGGACCTTGAAGTCGTAGTCGTGCTCGTCGATCTTCGGACGCATCTTCATTTCCTTCAGGGTCTGCACTTTCTGCTTCTTCCTGGCGTCCTTCTCCTTTTTCTGGAGCTGGTACCTGTACTTCCCGTAATCGAGTATGCGGCACACGGGAGGAGCAGCCTGCGGGGCGACTTCCACGAGGTCGAGCTGGCGTTCCTCCGCCATGCGGATACCTTCAGCTGTCGGGATAATCCCCATCTTGACGCCGTTCTCGTCGATGAGCAGGATTTCGCGGGAGGTAATCTCCCGGTTGACTCTGGGATCTCCGTCTTCTTTTCTTGCTACTATAGCCTTTCACCTCCATGTGAAATATGAAAAGGGGCCGGTGAAGCCACCGGCCCCTCGATACGCAACGAGAGAATCTCTTTGACCGGACAGCAGGAAAAACCGCACGGTGAGAGGGTGGCCCCTCTTCTTTTCTTTCCAAAAACTTGAAGAATATATCATATCGGCGGGAAAAACGCAAATACCAATTCACCCTGCATGGTTTTCCCGTTCACAGCTCAGGATTTCAGGGGGTTGAACTCACCTGCAAGAACTTCCAGGAACTCCTCCAGAGGCATGGAACCAAGGTCTCCCCTGCTCCGTTCCCTGGGAGCGATGGTCCCCGACTGCATCTCCTTCTCGCCCACCACTGCCATGTAGGGTATTTTCTGGGTCTGGGCGTCCCGGATCTTTTTGCCGAGTTTTTCATCCCTCTCGTCGATTTCCACCCGTATGCCTTTTGCCCGAAGTTTCTGCGCAGTTTCCTTTGCATAGTCGACGAAGTCGCCCGAGACGGGAAGGATCCTGACCTGGACGGGTGCGATCCAGTACGGGAACGCCCCTGCAAAATTCTCGATGAGAATGCCGAAGAACCGCTCCAGGCTGCCAAGAATCGTCCGGTGAAGCATGACGGGCCTGTGTTCCTTTCCGTCCGCCCCGATATAAGTCAGGTCGAATTTTTCGGGCATCTGGAAATCAAGCTGTATGGTGCCGCACTGCCAGGTCCTTCCGATACAGTCCTCAAGATGGAAGTCGATCTTGGGGCCGTAGAAGGCTCCGTCGCCGGGGTTGAGCCGGTACTCGGCGCCGCTCTCCTCGAGAGCCTGCTTCAGTGCGGATTCAGCAATATCCCACTGCTCTTCAGAACCCATGGAGTTTTCCGGCCTGGTGGACAGTTCCATGGTGTACTTGAATCCAAAGACATCACTGTAGATGTACCGGCAGAGATCCATGATCCCGATGATCTCGTCCTTCACCTGTTCGGGGCGGCAGTAGAGGTGGGCATCATCCTGGGTGAAGCAGCGGACTCTCATGAGTCCGTGGAGCACCCCGCTCCGCTCATGGCGGTGTACTATGCCCAGTTCGGCCACCCGCATGGGGAGATCCCTGTAGCTGCGGATCTGGCTTTTGTAGACGAGCATTCCGCCGGGGCAGTTCATGGGCTTGATGGCAAAGGGCTGCTCGTCTATCTCCGTGAAGTACATGTTCTCGCGGTAATGGTCCCAGTGACCGGACCTGATCCATAGGCTGCGGTCCAGGATGAGGGGTGTACGGATCTCGCAGTAGCCTCTCTTTGTATGTTCCTTTCTCCAGAAATCCATAAGCCCGTTAAGGATGACCATTCCCCTGGGATGAAAGAAGGGGAACCCGGGCCCCTCCGCCTGGATGCTGAAAAGGTCGAGTTCTTTCCCCAGGCGCCTGTGGTCCCTGCTTTTTGCCTCTTCCATTCTCCGGATATAGGCTTCAAGGGCCTCTTCGTTGCCGAACGCCGTCCCGTAGACCCTGGTGAGCATGATGTTCTTTTCGTCTCCGCGCCAGTATGCTCCGGCCACGGAGAGAAGCTTGAAATGCCTGACATATGAGGTGTTGGGGACATGGGGTCCCCTGCAGAGGTCGGCATAGTTCCCCTGGAAGTAGAGGGACACCTTTTCCTCCTCCAGTTCGGAGATGATCTCCGCCTTGTAGGGGTCATCCTTCTCCCTGAAATAGGCGAGGGCCTCCTCTTTGCTCATTTCCCTGCGCTCAACGGGGATTGCCCGCTTGGCTATGCGCCGCATCTCCTTCTCGATTTTCGGCAGGTCTTCCTCGGTAATGCCGCCGGGGATCTCCATGTCGTAGTAGAAGCCGTCCCTGATGGCAGGCCCCACGCCAAACCTGGTGCCGGGGTACATTTCTGCGACAGCCTGGGCCATGAGATGGGCGGCAGAGTGCCTGAGAATATCGAGCCCTTCCTCGGAATCCGGCCCTATGGGTTCTATGGAGCCTGATTCAGTCAGGGGCCGGTAAAGGTCCACGGCTTTGCCGTTCACCATGGCTGCCAGGGCGCCCCCCCGGAGGCCGAGCTTTTCGAGCGCTTCCCCGGCGGTCGCTGATTCGAGCCGCACGCTCTTCTGATCTGGTGCGTTCAGTTCAATCATTGCAGTCTCCTCCTCGTATGTATAAAAAAATGCCCACATGTCTCCATCCAGGAGACGACGTGGGCATGCCGTGGTTCCACTCCTCTTCCGCCGTTTTCAGGCGGCACTCGCTTCCCGCTGTAAGGGGCGGACCCCGACGCCTTCTACCCGCAGGTTTTTTCGGCGCCCGCTCAAGGACGGTATTCAAAGGGCCCCCGCAGGAAGTTTTCCAGCCGTGAACCTCCCTCTCTGTGCGGAGAAAGTCCTTTTACTTTTCCTCTCATCGCGCTGTTATTTTATTTGGAGAGTTTTATACCCCTAAAACCGTCTCCTGTCAACTCCTGCCGGTACTTCCGAATCCCCCTTCACCCCGTGCTGACTCTTCAAGGGATCCCGCCTGCTGCCAGAAGATCCTTGATACCGGAGCCACCACGATCTGGGCTATGCGATCCCCGGGCTCTATGGTGAAAGCCTCCTGGCCGTGATTGATCAGGAGTACCCTGATCTCTCCCCTGTAATCGCTGTCTATGGTTCCGGGAGCATTTAGTATGGTGACCCCGTGCCGTATGGCAAGACCGCTCCTCGGCCTGACCTGGGCTTCGTACCCTTCCGGGAGCTCGATCCGAAGACCTGTGGGAATGCTCGCCCGCTCGCCCGGCAGTAAAACGGCTGCTTCAGAGGCACGAAGATCCGCTCCTGCTGAAAAGGGAGTCCCATATTCGGGGAGAGATATCTCCTCATTCTCCCTCAGGACCTTGACGACGACCTCAACAGACATTAGGACCTTCCGCCTGAAGAACTCCTTCTCGGACCTCCGCTCCGGCGATCTCCCCTGTCAGGACGGCCGCCGCCGTGAGAAGACCGTTCCCTGTCGGAGGAAGGGTTCGCCTTTGCCGCCGCGGCAAGGGCTGCTATGGCCTCTTCTCTTTCCTTTTCTGCCGGAAGCACCTCCGAGAGTCCCTCGTCGGTTATACGCGCCTCGTTTTCCAGGATACGGCGCCGTGTGAGGTTGACCCTGTTCATGTCGTCTATTTCCTTTACCATCACGAGGACCCTGTCACCCACCTTGAAAACGTCTTCCACCTTGGGGATCCTGTGGGTGCTGACTTCGCTCACGTGAAGGAGCCCTTCCTTTCCGGGAAGACATTCCACGAATGCGCCGAAGGTCATGAGGCGTGTGACGGTACCGTAATAAACTTCTCCCGCCTCCAGGTCCTTGGTAAGACCGCGGATGATGGAAAGCGCCTCGTCAACCTTGTCCTGTGACGCTCCGCCGATGTATATCTCACCGGAGTCCTCAACGTTGATCTTGACTCCGGTCTTCTGGGTTATGCCACGGATGACCTTACCGCCGGGGCCGATGACATCGCGGATTTTCTCGGGATCAATAGTGGTCATGAAGATCCGGGGAGCATTGGGAGAAAGTCCGGACGGGGCTGGAATGGCCGCTTCCATTTTATCGAGGATCTGCAGCCTGGCGATCTTTGCCTGTCCGAGCGCCTGCTCGAGAACGGCCCTCGTGATACCGCCCGCCTTGTTGTCCATCTGAAGGGCAGTCACACCGTCACGGGTGCCGGCGACCTTGAAATCCATATCGCCGTAGTGGTCTTCAAGACCCTGGATATCCGTGAGAACCTCTACCTTGTCCCCTTCTTTGATGAGTCCCATGGCAATTCCCGCCACATGTTTCTTCATAGGGACACCGGCATCCATGAGGGCAAGGCTTCCTCCGCATATGGACGCCTGGGAGCTTGAGCCGTTTGATTCAAGGATGTCCGATACAACACGCATGACATAGGGGAAATCAGCCTCGTCGGGGATCATAGACCGAAGTGCCCGCTCCGCAAGTGCGCCGTGGCCGATCTCGCGCCTTCCGGGGCCTCTCATGGGACGAACCTCGCCTACGGAGAACGGGGGGAAATTGTAATGAAGTATGAAGCGCTTCGCAGGTTCGTCCTGTTTCAGCCCGTCGAGGATCTGGTCGTCTACGCCCATCATGCCGAGAGTAGTCACAACAAGCGACTGGGTCTCCCCCCTGGTGAACAGCGCGGAACCATGCACGCGGGGGAGAACTGCCGTTTCACAGGAAATGGGGCGTATCTCGTCCATCGCCCTGCCGTCCACGCGGATACGCTCGTCGAGTATGAGGGAGCGCATCGTCTTCTTCACTGTCTCATCCATGAAGGCGGCGATATAATCTCCGCTTTCCGGGTACTGTACGCTGAAGTACTCCAAAGCCTTCTTTTTTGCAGCTGAGAGTTTCTCTCCCCTGGGCTTCTTATCGTGAGTCTTTACGGCGTCTCGGATCTCCCCCCCGAGGTTTTCGGTGATCCACTGTTCAATATCAGGATAAACGGCGGGAGCCGCAATGACTATTTTTTCCTTTCCGACGGCATCGCGCATTTCAAGGAAGAGTCCCACTATCTTGCGGATCTCCGCCTGGGCGAGATCGAGGGCATCCACAAGGAGATCTTCGGATACTTCTTTTGAACCGCACTCCACCATCGTTACTCCGTCCCTGTGCCCGGCGACGAGCAGGTCGAGTTCCGAGACGAGCATCTGCTCTTCCGTGGGGTTCACCACAAGGGCCCCGTCGACGAAGCCTATCCTCACCGCACCTACAGGGCCTCCCCAGGGAATGTCGGATATGGTAAGTGCCGCCGACGCGGCATTTATGGCGAGCACATTGGGCGGGTTCACCTGGTCGACGGAAAGGACCGTAGCCACAACATGGACATCGTGGCGCATGGTCTCGTCGAAAAGGGACCGAATGGACCGGTCAACTACCCTTGAACTCAGAACGGCTGTCTCCGACGGACGTCCTTCCCTTTTAATGAATCCTCCGGGGATTTTTCCGGCGGAGTAAAACCGTTCCTCGAAATCAACAAGCAGTGGAAAGAAATCGATCCCCGTCCTTGGAGTGTCGGTGATACATGCAGTGGCAAGTATCGATGTTTCACCATGACTTGCTACGACCGAGCCGTTTGCCTGTTTTGCCACCCTGCCTGTGGAGAATTCGAGAGGGCGCCCTCCCACTTCTACTGAAAACTTCTTTTCCATACTTTTTCCTCCTCAATTTTTCTTTTCCTCTTTTATATGCGGAGTAAGAATACCACAATATAGGGTCGGAAAGGCAAAAAAAAATGCGGGGACACAAAGTCCCCGCATTGAACCTCCGTCTGTTCTTCGCCTTAGTGGCGCAGGCCAAGCCGTTCGATGAGCGTTCTGTACCGGTTGAAGTCTTTTTCCCTAAGGTACCGGAGAAGCTTTCTTCTTGTTCCAACCATCTTCAGGAGCCCGCGACGGGAGTGGAAGTCCTTGGTGTGGATCTTAAGGTGCTCCGTAAGATCACGAATGCGCTGCGTGAGCATTGCGACCTGGACTTCAGGAGACCCCGTATCCGCTCCGTGAGTGCGGAAATCTTCGATAATACCCTGTTTCTTTTCTTTCTCCAACATTTTCTTCACCTCGAAAAAAAAATCCCGTAACCCAGAAAAGCGAGGGATTTCGCTTATCCGAGTAAGGGTCGGAAGAATAGTACCATCTACCGCGCAATAAATCAATTGATCAGAAAAGAAAACGGAGGATATTTCAGCAAAATTTCAGATTCACGATATACATTTCATTTTGTCCTCGACTTTTAAATCTCTCTGTGATTTAATCTTTAGGGTTAAAAGAAAACTATATCCGCCTTTATAAAAATGGAGGGATCACTGTGCCGCTTCTCATTATAGAAGATAACCGGGATCTCGTGCAGGTCCTCACGGAAGGATTTGCAGAAGCAGGCTTCTCAGTAGACAGCGCGCTTTCCGGAGAAGATGGGCTCGAGAAGATCACGAACGGGGAATACGGCTGTATCATACTGGATATCATGCTTCCGGGAATAAACGGGCTACAGGTGCTCGATGCTGTAAGGGAGAGCGGAAATGCCGTTCCAGTGCTTCTTCTGACGGCACGGGACAGCGTGGAAGACAGGGTTGAGGGGCTTAACAGGGGGGCTGACGACTACGTGACCAAACCCTTCGATTTCAGGGAACTGGTCGCCCGGATAAAGGCCCTTCTGCGAAGGAACTCTGAAAAAGAACACCCGATCCTGAAGTGCGGCCCGCTTGAACTGGACCCGGAGGCAAGGGAATGCCGTGTGAAAGAAAAAATCCTTTCCCTCAGGCGGCGCGAATTCGATATCATGGAACTGCTGCTGAGAAATGAAAACCAGGTTTTCACACGGGAAAAGCTCATTTCGTCGGTATGGCGCAAGGAATATGACGGATCAAGCAACGTAGTGGATGTTCACATCAAGTATCTTCGGGACAAACTCCGCCCTCATGGATGCGACACCCTTGTGGTGACAGTGAGAGGCGTGGGATACAAGATCAGCTGCCCGGAATACGCAGGCTGAAAAAAATACCCGCCCTTCGAAGGGCGGGTATTTTTTTGTTTCCGACTGTTTTTTTACCGGACTCCCCGCATGGAAACGAAGAATGTCCTTCCGTCACGCCATACGAGCATTACAGTTGAACCGCCCTTCCGGGACGAGATCTTGTCAAGATCCTTCGGTCCGCTGAGACGAACACCATTAACTTCCAGTATGATGTCACCTTCGCGGATGCCGCCCCTCTGGGCCATGGAACCGGTCTCTACCGACTGGACCACAATTCCCTCACGGTTTTTCAGATCGTTCTTTTTCTGAATTTCCTCTGTTACAGGACCAACTTCCAGACCGAGGTTCTTCAGCACCCGAGTTCCGTCAGAGGAGAGTGCAGCAGTCGAATCATCATCGCTGCCGGGAATTTCACCCAGGGTGACCTGGACTGTAGATTTTTCCCTGTTCCGGATAATCCCGAGTGATACTTTATCACCCACGAGCCTCTGGCGTATTTTGGCCACGAATTCCTGGTGATTCTTGATCTTTTCGCCGCTTACAGTGAGAATTACATCTCCCCGCTTCAGACCGGCTTTTTCTGCGGGGGAATCGGCGATGACGTCGCTTATGACGGCTCCGTTATCCTCTTCCACTCCGTAGGCCTCGGCAAATTCTTTCGTCAGTGCCTGGATATAGACTCCCAGCCATCCCCGTTTCACCCTGCCGAACTTTATGAGGTCATCCATGACCTGTTTTGCCATGTTCACGGGCACGGCGAAACCTATTCCCTGGGCATAGGGGACAATTGCGGTGTTTATGCCGACTACTTTCCCGTTGAGGTCAATAAGGGGACCTCCGCTGTTGCCGGGATTGATGGCTGCGTCAGTCTGGAGGAACCCGTCGAAATTCACGTTGCCGGCGTGGATGCTCCTGTTCTTTGCGGAGATGACCCCGACCGTCACTGTGTGTTCAAGTCCGAAGGGGTTTCCAATGGCTACGACCCATTCGCCGACCCTGGATTTATCCGAGTCGCCCAGTTCGAGATAGGGGAAATTCGCTCCCTCGATCTTGAGTATTGCAAGATCGAAAGTGGGGTCTTTCCCAAGCACCTTCGCCTCATGGACAGTCCCGTCGGAAAAAGTGACGGTGATCTTGTCGGCTCCATCCACCACGTGGTTGTTGGTCACGATGTGCCCGTCTTTTGATACGATGAACCCCGATCCTCTTCCTTTCATGGGAACGGTTCTGGAGAACCGCTTGAATTCTTCCCCGAAGAACTGGCGAAAGAAGGGGTCGTCGGCGAATGGATGGGCAGAACGGGTGACCATTGCCTCAACGTCGATATTGACTACCGCCGGAGAGAGATCTTCAGCTATCTTTGCCACAGGATTCCCGGAAAAGGGATCCTGTGCCCATGCCGTTCCTGCCGTGAGAAACGCGGCAAGGAGCATAACCGCTGCAATAGCGGATATTGTTGTAAAACTGTATTTCCAGTGCTTTGTGTTGTATGTTTTCATGTATTTTCACCCCCGATATTTTTGCCATATATTGTATTCTACCACCGGTAAAGGGCATCGTTTTTTTTACGTATCCCAATTTCAGCATTTTTTCCTCTTTGAAAACAGGAGCGAGTGTGCAAGCCATAGAGCCCCCGCCGCAAGTATAACTGACAGGATAACGCGGACCATCCTGAGCCCTGCTGTGGCGTACTCTGCCCTGAACGGGTCGGCGAAGAGGCGGAGAAGGGCGTAGAGGATCATGAAAAGGGGCCAAAGCACTGCTCCCTTTATTTTTCTGTCCGCTCCGAAACTGAGGAAGGAGTGCTCGGTCTTCTGAAGAACCGCGGTTATGAAAAGAGCGCCGAAGGCGTAGTAAAGCTGTGTGGGGTGCCTGGACAGTCCGGCTGGGTCGCCGGGAAAGACGGTCCCCCAGGGCATGACTGTTTCTGTACCCCCGCAGCATCCGTTCAGAAAACAGCCCCACCGTCCTATGGCCACAGTGACCGACGCGGGAAGGGCTGCACTGTCAGCAGTTACCCACAGAGGGATTCCTTTTCTCCGCGACATGAGTATCCCCGCGATACCTGCGCCAAGGAAGGCGTGAACAGCGGAAAGCCCCCCCTCCCAGAAGCGAAGGAGCCTGGCAGGTTCCACGGCGTAGAGCGGCCAGAATTCCATTATGGGACCAATTCTCGCACCTGCGAGCATTGCAATGAACGAGACAATTATGATCCTGCGGGCATCTTCGTCGTCAACTCCGTAAAGCCGCGTCATTCTCCTTCGCGTGAAGACGACCGCCGCCGATAATGCAAGGGTCCACAGCAGGTAGTAGCTGTGGACCCGAAAAGAACCGATTTCTGCAAGAACAGGGAACATTCAGGGCCGCCTTCTGCCGCCCCGCTTCGGCTGGGAGGCAACGGGCCAAACGACCACTTTCCGGGACGGGGTCTCCCCCACCGACCTGGTCTCCACATGCTCGTCATCCTTGAGGGTCACGTGGATTATCCGCCGTTCCCAACTGGTCATGGGTTCAAGGTAGGTAGGCTTCCCTCTTTTTACGGATTTCCGGGCCGCGGCAAGGGCAAGACGCTGAAGACTTAGTTCCCTGCGCTCCCGGTATCCATCACTGTCGAGGAAAATCCTCTCCCCTTCATCAGCATCCCTGGCCATCAGATTGAGAAGGAACTCCATGGACTTGAGTGTTTCACCATACTTTCCGATGATTATGCCGGCGTCCTGGCCCGTGAGGTTTATCCGGGATTCGTTCACAATCTCGGGAACTATGTTTAGGTCCATAAGTTCGAGAAGCCTCTCCGCGAAAATCTTTCCCCTAAGGAGTGCGAGAGGTGCAGATGGACGTACCTCAACCCTGAGTTTTCTTCCAAGGAGACCAAAAAAACTCTTTTCTTCTTCTATGACTTTTACAGCGATATCAGCCGGATCAAGGCCCCATTTCACGGCTGCCGCCTTTTGCGCCTCCTCTACCGATGAAACGTCGAGGACGAGAATGTCATTGTTCATGGGGCATTCCTCCTTTCAGGAGAAAAAGAGGGGCGAATACATGTTCAATCGCCGCTCTTCGTCGGCTTGTCCTTGAAAAGCACCGGTTTCTTCTGCATCTCGACTGCTGTTTTTCTCGACATCCTGAGCTGCTGCACCACGCCAAGAAGGGACGAAACACCCCAATACAGGAGAACGCCTCCAGGAAGGCTGAGACAGATGAACGTGAGGAAGAGCGGCATAAACCAGTTCATCATGGACATCTGCGGGTTGCCGCTTGCCGTGAGCTGCTGCTGGTACCACGTTAGGAAGCCGATAGCGGCGAGGAGCAGGGTATTCGCGAGATAGATGCCGATGTTGGCCAGGCCCGCAGGGTTCGCCATGACGGCATAGAAGACCGACATTATGCCGAGCTGTTCATTCTCAACCACAAGGCCTACCGCCTGGGCAACAGTGGAAAGTACCGAACCGTCAAGCTGGATCCCAAGGAATGTCACGCCGGAGAAATCGTAATTTGTGAGCACCCTGTACAGAAGAATGAATACGGGCAGCTGAACCAGCAGGGGAAGGCATCCCGCAGCAGGGTTCACCTTGTTTTCCTTGTACAGGGCCATCATTTCCCTGTTCAGGGATTCCTTGTCGTCCTTGTATTTTTCCTGGAGCATCTTGATCCGCGGCTGAAGCTTCTGCATTTTCTGCATGCTTGTCATCTGCTTCTGCGTCAGGGGGTGAAGCAGCATCCTGACGATAAGCGTCAGTACAATAATGGCAATACCCCATGAACCCGTGAAACCGTAGACAAGCTCCATGAGCTTCATCATCAGGTCTCCGCCCATTTTCCAAATTGAACCCACTATCGATCACCATCCTCGGAGATATAAACCCCGTTTTTATGCGGCAGAGGTGCCGGAGGTACAGGATCGTACCCTCCGGGATGCCACGGGGCGCATTTACATATTCTTTTCGCTGCCAGCAGTGTTCCTCTCAGAAAACCGTGGGTTGTGAGCGCATCGACGGCGTACTGGGAGCAGGAGGGATAAAACCTGCAGTTGTGCCCCAGCAAGGGTGATATAAAGAGCTGATAGCCCCGGATCATTTGTATCCCTATCCATGACGCGGCTGACATGATCCTTCCTTTCGATGGCTTCCTTCTTCAGGGTATTCCCAGTTAGGACCGGACCACCCCTCTGCGAGAAGCCCCCTGGAAGACAGTACACGGGCAATGTCGAAGTACACTTCTCTTGCGTTTGCCTTGAGCCCGGCACTCCTTAAAGACGATACGATCCATAGCCCCTGGTTCAGCCATGGCAGCACCCTTCGGAAACTTTCTCTCAATATGCGCCTTCCCCTGTTTCTTTCGTGGGACTTCCCCTGGCGCCTGCCTACAGCGAAACCTATCCGGGTGACACCGTCGGGTGCCTCCATAAACAGCAACCGCACCAGCTCGCCTTTCAGTCGCTTGCCGGTGCGGAAGACAAGGTCGTACTCCCACCCTCGTTGAAGGCGCGAAGACCGGGGAAAAAGGAGTTTCAAAGATTATACGGCCAGCCTGGTGCGGCCCTTTCTCCTGCGGTTGCGGAGAATCCGCCTTCCCGTCGGAGAGCTCGACCTGGCAAGAAAGCCCATTTTTCTTTTTCTCGGTCTGTTGTGGGGCTGAAACGTCTGTTTCACGAAGACACCTCCCAATGGCAATAGGTAACATAAGCCGCGCTTCACGGCTTCTTTTTTTCAGCCTTGATACTATATCACACCGTCCGGACCTGAGCAACAGATTTTGATACGTTCTGCCGCGGAACGACAAGACGCCTGTATTTTACTGCCGGAAGCGCTCCGGGGATATTCCAGTCCTTTCTCGAAAGAACCCGTCCGTCAAGAATAACGACCCGGCCCCTGTCCTCCCTGGAACGGATAAGACGACCCGCCGCCTGCTTCAGCAGCATTTTCGCCTCGGGAAGAGTGATCCTGGAGAAGGATCTGCCTCCGAATAGGTCATTCCTGGCCTGAACAAGGGGATCTGCCGGGTGTGGGAAGGGTATCCTGTCGATGATGACCTGGGTGAGACCTTCCCCGGGGATATCCACTCCCTCGCGGAACGAGGCACTTCCCACAAGAACGGAGGAACGATCCTCACGGAAAGCGCGCAGGAGTTCCGTCCTCGGAAGCTCCCCCTGCACAAGGATCGTGTACGCTCTTTTTCTGTTTCTGAGGATTTCGGCAGTTTTCCGAAGAAGCCTCAGGGAGCTGACAAGAA
>JAAYJB010000009.1 GCA_012523155.1 Synergistaceae bacterium
ACGGCGAGGCCATGGAGAGCATGGAAAGCATTCTTGAGCAGTACGGCGAGGTCGAGGAGCTTCACAGGGGCAAGGTAGTCACCGGAACTGTTGTTGAAGCAGTGGACGGAGGATGGCTTGTGGACGTGGGCTACAAGTGCGAGGGGTTTCTTCCCGCAAGGGAATGGTCGCACAAGGTCCTCGTGGAAGACTCCGAGGGACCTGCAGTCGAGGAAAAGATCCAGGTGCAGGTCGTCAGCATCCGCCACGGCGAAGAGGCTCAGCTTCTCGTCAGCAGATGGCGGTGCGAGTTCGACCGCCGCTGGAGTGAACTTGAAAATAAATTCGCCCAGAACGAAGTGGTTCAGGTCAAAGGCCTAAGGAAGGTGAAGGGCGGCCTCATGGTTGAATCATGCGGCCTTGAGGGCTTCGTGCCCATCTCTCACCTTGCCGAAGAAGGCAGGGGCGTGAACCCCGGCAAGTTCGTGGACGATACATTCGATGCTAAATTGCTGGAAAAGGACAAGAAAAAGCACCGCCTCGTATTCTCCCGCAGGCTTATCGTGGAAGAGTCGCTGGCCGAGGAGAGGGAGAAGTTCTATACCGATGTCCAGGAGGGAACGGTGCTCGAGGGTGAAGTGAGCAGCATCACTTCCTTCGGTGTTTTCGTGAACGTAGGCCCCATCGATGGCCTGGTCCATATGAGCGAGCTTTCATGGAAGCGGAACATCAAACCGAAGGAGATGTTCAAGAAGGGCGACCCGGTCCAGGTCAAGGTGATCGGCATCGACCGGGAGAACAACCGCCTCTCTCTGAGTATGAAGCAGACACGGGAAGATCCCTGGACGACGGCCGGCTCCCGCTGGAAGGCACAGGATCGCGCCACGGGCGTTGTGACCAACGTGACCGACTTCGGCGCCTTTGTGGAAGTGGAACCCGGAATTGAAGGCCTTATCCACATCGGAGACCTGAGCTGGACCAGGATCAAGCATCCCCGGGATGTGCTGCGGAAGGGACAGGAAGTTGAAGTGGTCGTTCTCGAAGTCGACATGGACAGGAAGCGGATGAGCCTGGGATACAAGCAGCTGAATGATCCATGGAACGACGTTGCCGGGAAGTACAGCAAGGATCAGGATCTCACCGTCAAGGTAGTCCGCCTTGCGGACTTCGGTGCGTTCGTCGAGGTGGAAGAGGGCGTGGAAGGCCTGATCCATATCTCCCAGCTGAGTACGAAGCGGGTCGACAAGCCCCAGGACGTACTTTCTGAGGGGCAGGAAGTGGTCGCGAGGATCATCGAGATCAACCCGGCGGACAGGCGGATGCGCCTCAGTATAAGCGCCCTTGAGGAGCCCGAGCATCATCCGAAACAGCGCGACGATGAGAGAAAAAGGAGCAGGGGAGACCGCAGGGAACAGGAGGGGTACTCGAAGCCGGCAGGCAACGACGGTGAACCCAATGTAACCATCGGAGAACTCCTCAGGAACATGCAGGAATAAAACGATGACAGGGGCGGCCGGAAAGGCCCCCCTTTTTTAATCTTTAGGAAAGAGCGGCGAGTCTGTATGGAAAAACTATCTTTGCGGGTATTTCCGGATCCTGTCCTCAGGGAGGAAACAAAACCGGTGACACGGTTTGACGGATCCCTGAAGGATCTTGTTGCCGAGATGGCGCGACTCATGAACCAGCATGACGGCGTGGGGCTTGCGGCGCCCCAGGCAGGAGTTCCGTTGAAGCTGGCCATTGTCTTTTTCGGCGGGGTGCTGTATGTGCTGGCGAACCCGCAGCTTCTCAGCTTCGAAGGGGAGCAGGAGGGCGAGGAAGGATGCCTGAGCTTCCCCGGAATTTTCGGCAACGTGAGGCGCCCTCTGAAGATACGGGTGCGGCACCAGGATATAAGCGGAGGAGAACATGAAATAGATGCAGAAGGATTTCTTGCGAGGGCCTTTCTGCACGAAATAGATCACCTCGAAGGAAAGCTGCTTATCGATCATTTCTCTCCCATGAAAAGAACCATGGCCCGGAAGAAGCTTCTTCGGTCCGGGAGCGCGGCAGTTTCGGAGAACTGAATATGGGGCGTAACGAAAATAAGGGCGGACCTCTCTGGTTTTTCGGGACCGGACGGTTTGCCGCGAAATGCCTTTCCCTTCTGGAGAAAGACATTTCTTTTGACGTAGTGGTGACGTCGCCGCCTGCGAAGGGCGGACGGGGGCTCAGGACAGTCTCTTCTCCCGTTGACGAAGTCTGTTCGACCCTGGAGATCCCGGTGCGCCGTTCGGCGAACGTCGGGCAGGACGACGCCCTCCTTTCCCTTCTGAAAGAAGCACCTCCTCTTGCCATACTGGTGGTCGACTTCGGCCAGAAGATCCCCGAACCGTTCCTTTCCGCCCCGTCGGG
>JAAYJB010000443.1 GCA_012523155.1 Synergistaceae bacterium
CAGGGATGGTTCTTTACGGATAGCTTATACTCCCTTAAGGTAAAAAACAAGACTTTTCCATTCAATTTCCGGAACGATCGATCCATTTCCGAAAGCAGGCCCCGGTAAGACCTGAATAATGATATGCTTATTCCGCTATCCTTTTTGATGCAGCTTATTGTGAAAGGTCGGATTTCCTGATGCATTTTATTGAAATGCTCCTTTCGGCAGGCTCCCTCTCCATGGATGCACTTGCCGCCTCTCTGGGTATTGGGGCGTGCCTCGGAGGAGCATCCGCAGGGGCAGCGTTCAGGGTCGCCGGCGCTTGCGGCGGGTTCCAGTTCCTGATGCCCCTGGCCGGCTGGCTGCTGGGCAGACGGTTTCTCGAGGCCATTGCCGATTATGACCACTGGGTGGCTTTCCTCCTCCTTCTCCTCGTGGGCGGGAACATGATCCGGGAATCATTTGCGGCCGAGGACACCACGTGCCCCCCCTCTGACCCTTCGTGCGGACTGTCCCTGCTTGCGGTGGCGGTGGCGACTTCTATCGATGCCCTTGCCGTGGGGATCAGTTTCGCGGCTGTCAGGTCGCCTGTAATGGTGCTCGCTACGTCTGCAGGTGTCATCACCTTCGGGGCCTGTTTCGCCGGGGTATTGGCAGGATGCCGCGCAGGACGGCTCCTCGGCCGTAAAGTGGAGTTCGCCGGAGGGGTTGTCCTCTGCCTCATCGGGTTGAATATACTGAGGGCTCACTTCATGGGGTAGAGGCATGGGTCTATATCCTTCGCTGTTCCGACGGGACCCTTTATACCGGCTGGACCTTCGACCTTTCCGCACGGCTTGAGGCCCATAACAGCGGCAGGGGAGCGAAGTATACCTCGGGCCGCCGGCCGCTTTCCATGGTGTACTGTGAGCGGATGGAGACGAAAAATGAGGCCCTTCGCAGGGAGATGGCCATCAAGAGAATGCCAAGAAAGGGCAAGGAGCGGCTTGTCGCGTCCATGCAGGGATCGAATGTTCCTGAAGGCGGGAAGAAGGTATAATACGCACCGGGATCATCATTTGTGTTCGATTTCGGAGAAATAGCGCCGGAATTGAGGATGGAAGACCGGGGACAGGAGAGAGCTATTTCTTATCCCTTCCGGTCGTTTCTGACGCGCCGGCTTTCGTTCGAAAAGAGACCGGGATCGCGCGAAAGGGGAAAAGCATGATTTCCATTCTAAAATCCTTTCCTGACAGGACGGTTCGTGAACTGTCCCTGGAAACGCTCGAACCCGGCGCCTGGATAAACCTGGCCGCACCGTCCAAGGAGGAGATCGCCGCCGTGAGTGTTGCGGCAAAGGCCCCCGCAGACTTTCTCGCAGCTGCCCTGGACCCCGAGGAGACCTCCAGGATCGAATCCGACGAAGGCTATGTTCTCGTCGTCATCAATGTTCCGAAGGTCGAGGGAAACTTCAGGTTCGATGCGATTCCCATGGGGATAATAATAACGACTGAATACATCATTACCGTCTGCCTGGAGAACAACGACGTGCTTCCCCCGTTCCCGGCGGCATCGGCAG
>JAAYJB010000010.1 GCA_012523155.1 Synergistaceae bacterium
CGCGGTGCGACTGCCATTGTGCCCAGGAACGGCCTCACCTGAAGCGTCACTCCGGGGGCATATTCGATGGTCTTTTTGTCCTCCGACAGGAAGAGGGGCTTGAGGAACCCCTTTTCAAAACCCTCGGGAAGTCCGCCGATGCCCATTGGGTCAGGGTATATATGGGTGACCGCGTATTTCCCGGGAACGATTCTTTTCACCCGTACCTCGAGCGTGTCACCGGGTTCGGCGCCGTTGATGAGAAACGGTCCTGTAAAGGCGTAGACGCCGATTCCCTTTTCTTTCATCTCACCCCGAAGGATAAGCATTTCGTCAAAGGTCATTTCAGGGGAGAGTTCCCCCCCCATGAGCATCACCGTATTGAACACAACAGAATCCCCGTCCTCGATGACGAGGGCAGGGGGAATGTCCGCACGAAGCATGCCGTTGTAGGCCTGTTCCTTTTCGATAAAAAAGGAATGGGTTTTTGCCTCGCAGGGTTTCGCCGCAAGGACCACGGCGATCAGCAGGGCTGTACATAGGATAAAAAGCATTCAGTTTCCCTCCGGTCAGAAAGTTTTGTTCCAGTATATCAGCGTCATGCAAAATTTGGAGGACTGTATCCCTCCCGTGCCTCTCCCCTGATCCAGCATTCGATCCCCGAAGGGGGGACGGAGAAGCGGACCCGTGATCCGGGCTCGAGGCGGAGTTCCCTGTACGATTCCGCGGGATGCTCAGACTGCCAGACGATACCGTCGTCTGTTTCCAGGTAAATTCGGACGGTGTTTCCCGAAAGGACGGTTTCCTGAACGGCACCGGAAAAAATGTTGGGCTGAAGCTCGGGATCGATGGGCAGCGACGGATACAAAAGGCGTATCGTGTCGGGAGAGATAAAAACGACCCCCTCGCCCGGCATGTTTGTGCAGTTCCCAAGAGCCAGCCTGACGTTCCTGCCGGTGAAGCAGAACCCGGCCCCGTCTCCGCACCGGGCGATGGTTCCCCTGAAAAGGTTCCCCCAGCCAAGGGCGTTCCAGGCTTCGCCGCGGGATCCCTTTTCCCAGAGCCGTTCGATGGGAAAGGTGTCCAGAGTCCTCCCGTTTTTCAGAACGATCACCTTGCTTCCCAGGGAGCAAAGATCCTCTGCCTGGTGGGTCACGCAGATCATTGGGATGCCTGTTTCGTGCTGCAGCCTGCGAAGTTCCCTCCGGAGGCTTCTCCGGAGAGGGCCGTCCAGTGCGCTGAAAGGTTCATCGAGCAGCAACAGTTCAGGCTCCGCGGCCAGTGCCCTTGCGAGAGCGACTCTCTGGCGCTGCCCGCCTGAAAGTTGAGAAGGAAGGCGGTCCTCAAGTCCTTCCAGCTTCATCCGTTTAAGCCATTCTTCCGCTTTTTTCCTTTTTTCTCTTCCGGAAGGAAGGGGGTAAGCCACGTTTTGAAGGGCGGTCATGTGCGGAAAGAGAGCCAGTCCCTGGAAGAGAAGCCCGATTCGCCTGTCCCTCGGGGGAAGGTTAATTTTTTTCGCTTTCGAAAAGAGAATACGTTCTCCCAGGACGATCTCTCCATCTGACGGGGTTTTCAGTCCCGATAGCACCCTGAGTGTCATGCTCTTTCCCGCTCCGCTGGGGCCGAAAAGCACCCCTGTTTCCGCACCGAGGTTGAATGATGTCTCGAGAAAAAAATCTCCTATTGAACAGGTGAACTCAGCATGAAGCATCTCAGCGTCTCCTCCCTTCCTCGAGCATCCGCACCGCGTACAGGCTTGAGAAACCTGCCAGTGCAAGGAGAAGTGCCGCACCATGAGCCTGGGCGAAATTAAGAGTTTCTACCCGGCTGAAGATGTATAGCGGCAGGGTCTGGGTCAACCCCGGGATATTCCCCGCGATCATCAGGGAGACACCGAACTCTCCCAGGGCACGGGCGGATGAGAGGGCCAGCCCGGCAAGAAGAGAACGCCTGGCAAGAGGAAGGGTTATGGTGAAAAACACGTGCCCCTCTCCCTTTCCGAGGGTCCTGGCAGCGTCCTCGTACTCACTGTTCACCGAAGAGAATCCTGCCCTGGCCGCCTGGACCATGATGGGAACTGCCGGCACCGATGCGGCAATGACGAGGGCCGGGAAGGAGAAGAGGACCCCCAGGTGCCTGAGAAACGGAGTTTTCCCGAACAGGAGGAGAAGATAAAAACCGGTCACGGATGGAGGAAGGATGAGGGGAAGCTGTACCAGCAAAGAGAGCAGCATCTTTCCCGGAAAGGCCTTTCGTGCGAGGATCCAGCCTATCCATCCTCCAAGGATGACGATAACCGGGAGCGAGAGAGCCAGAACTCTCAGGCTTACAAGGAGAGGCCCTGTCATGACTGAAACCGTCCGTCAGATATCCTCCCAGTTTTTATTTCTTCTCCCGAACATGGGCTCCATAATATCTGTCTCGGGAGACCGGGTGGAGAAAGAAACGGGAAGATAAGAAAATCTGCGGCTGGTGAATGCTTCTTCAATTTAATGCCGGCCTCCTTTCGCAATGCTGCCGGGCTTCATTTTAGCACAATCTTCCCGAAAGCCTTTGAAGGACCCGCTCACCGACCCGCATATTTACCTATCCCAAAGGTGGAGGTCCTTACATTATGGTACATGTACAACTGCTCTATACTTCGGGCGTACTTTACTCAAGGAGGAGATAAAAAATGAAAAAAGCCACAGCACTTCTGATGCTTGCAGTATTTCTCGCGGGAGGTATTTTCTCGGCTGCCGCCTTTGCCGCTCCCGGAAAGAGACCCCAGGGAGAAGCCCTTGCGGCGATCCCGAAGGGGGAACTGACGGAGAACGATGTTCAGGGTCTTCTGCTCATGCGCGAGGAGGAAAAACTCGCCATGGACCTGTACCGGGAGCTTGGAGCGAAATGGGGAATTCGTACCTTTACCCGGATCGCCGAAAGTGAACAGCAGCATACAGGTTCTGTTAAACTGCTCATAGACCGCTACGGGCTGCCGGACCCCTCAGAGGGAAAAAAGGCGGGGAAATTTTCCAGTCCCGAGCTGCAGAAACTGTACGATGAACTGCTGGAACAGGGAAGCAGATCCAGGATAGACGCACTCAAGGCAGGCGCACTCGTGGAGGAGTTGGACATCATGGATCTCCGCAAGGCGATAGAAGAAACGAAGAACGAGGATCTTCGCATGGTTTTCAGCAATCTCGAGAGAGGGTCAATGAATCACCTTGGTGCTTTCGGAAGGCAACTGTCCAGGGAGAACGTCCGCTACGAGGCAAGGCACATGAGCCAGGAGGAAGCTGATTCCATCATGAATTCCGGTTCCGTTCAGGGAAGCGGCAGAAACCGGGAAAGCGCACCGGGAGGTCGATGGAGAAACTGAATATTTCTTACCGCTGAAAAAGAACAGCCGCATTGCCTGTAAATACTTAAAAGGTCCTTTCCTCCGACAGGGGGAGGGACCTTTTCTGTTGATTAGCCTGGCAGCGTGTAATAACCCATCGGGAAAGAGATTCCGGGAGAATGGGAGAAAAACAGTTTGGTCACCTGGACTGACATGGGATATAATCATCAAAACTTGCATGCAATATTACTGAGAGGACGCTGACTCATGGATTTTCTTTCTTCGTTTACCGGGCTCGATCTCCCTTTGTGGGGGTGGCTTATCGTGCTCACTGCAGGCGCGGGCATAGGAATAGCCAAGACAGCTGTTCCGGGCAGCGGCATCCTGGTGGTGGTGCTCATGGCCATGGCCCTGCCCTCCCGCATGTCCGTGGGGGTTCTTCTCCCAATGCTCCTGTTCGGGGACGTGTTCGCCGTAGGGAAGTTCTGGAGGCATACGGACAGGCGGCAGTTGTTCACCCTGCTGCCCTTTGCCTTCCTGGGCCTGGGAGCAGGGTACATGATCCTGCGCTATGTGACCAACGAACAGCTCAAGCCTATCATCGGCGCGGTCGTTCTTTTCATGCTGGGAGTCCACCAGGTCTCCCGGGTATTGAAGAAACGAAGCACGGAAAGAGGTGACCCCGCTTCTGCGCGGACAAATCCCCTGCTGACGGTCCTTTTCGGTTTTGCCTCCGGACTCGGGACAGGAATGGCGAACTCATCAGGGCCGATCATGAGCCTGTATTTTCTTATCGTCGGTCTTCCCAAGCTTCCGTTCATAGCCACCACCGCCTGGTTTTTCTTCATCATGAACCTGCTGAAGGTCCCGCTTTTCCTCAATCTCGGGCTGATCAGCGGCCAGAGCCTCCGGGTGAATCTGCTCACGGTCCCGTCCATCGCGCTGGGGGCGCTCCTGGGGTACTGGATAGTTAACAGGATCTCCCAGGAACGTTTCAACCAGATCGTCCTGGGGCTCGCATTCGTAGCGGCTCTCCGACTGCTGTTTTGATTTTACCGGACTGACGACGGGGTTGTGAAAAATTTTTCGTAGGCGAGAATAACGCACGTGGTCACAAGCGTCAGGACGATGGCCAGTGCGTCGGCTTTCGCTATGTCCGCCGAGAGTTCCGAAACGTGGGTATAAATGACGAGGGGAAGGATTTTCACTGCCGTACCCGTGAGGGCGAAGGCTGTGCCGAAGGCCCCCATGCTCACCGCGAAGAGCAGCGATGATCCGGCGAGAATGGCGGGGGCAAGCATGGGAAAGAGGACTTTCCGCAGGACCGTGAC
>JAAYJB010000444.1 GCA_012523155.1 Synergistaceae bacterium
GTGAAGCAGTTGTAGAATCCTCCGAACTTGTTCTCGAATACGTCCTCGATGCCCGTGAAGCCTTTCTGTGCGAGGAGTGCTCCAATGATCGCCCCTTCAGATGACTTGGACGGAACGATCCTCTTGGCCATGGAGGCGAATTGGACTGCCTGGAGTCCTCCTGACCAGTTCCCCGCGATGCCCATGGCATGTCCCATTTGTTCGGGAGTCAGGCCGAGCATGTTTCCCACTCCGGCAGTGGAACCGAAGGGGCAGCAGGTTCCCGTGTTGTTCCAGCCCTGGTGGGCAATTTCCATGCCTACGGGTGCGGCTACCCGGCAGGAGATCTCGTAGGCCAGAGCAGCAGCGGTAAGGAAGTCTTTGCCGCTCATGTTTCCGAGCATCTCGGCGAAGGCGGTGATGCACCCGAGCACCCCGGTGGAGACATGGATGATCCCGTCAGTGTGGGTATCGTCCAGCTCGAAAGAGTTTATCGCCGAGCCGTTAAGCATCATGGCGTTGATGACGGACGTTTTCCTGTTCGTCCCCCATATGGACGCCTCTTCCCTGTCGCTCATATTCTCGAGGACGTCACGGTAAATCTGCATCCACGGCGTGGTGGAGCCGAAAAGGCCGCATCCGTAGCAGTCGAGCATCACCCTTTTCAGGTGATCGAGAACCTCGGCCGGTATGTCCTCGTATCTCAGCTCTGATGAAAATCTGGAAAGCCTTTCGTTAATAGTATCCATCATGGTCCGTTCCCCCTTCTCAAATGTGCAGCATTTCCGTGAAGGAAGCGATTTCCTCACGGGTATGGATAGTCATGGCAGCTGCCATGATCTCTTCCGCCTTTTCAGGGGGGATCACTCCTCCCGTGACATCCCGGAATTTTTCGAAAAGCTCCTCGTCTGACATTGGGTTTTCGGCATCCCCCTTCGCGTGGTCGATCCTCGTGGAAGCCGTATTTCCCTTTTTGTCACTGATCTCGACGATCATGGAACGGGGATCGGGGTAGAGTTTCTGGATCTCTTCGTCCACTTCGATCCGGACAAGATCCGATACTCTTCTCACTTCAGGGTCTGCTATAGCCTCATCCTCGTACTCCCGTATTCCGGCCTTTCCGCGGACCAGGATGGATGCGATGCCGTACTGGATGCTGAGACGGGCGTGGAGGGGTGAACGGTAGTCGGGAATGTCCGAGCCCTGTTTTGCGTTCCTGTGGGTGCGCACCACGATGGATCCAATATCCTCAGCGGGAAAGGGGTGCTGCTCCAGGTCCTTCTGTGTGGCCTCGATGGCATAGTGCACGTATCTGCAGGAACAGTATGGCTTGAAATAGATGCGCAGGAAGTGCCAGTCCTCCCCGAGATCTCTGTCCACAAGCGCTGTGTCTGCGCTTTCTGCGAAGCAGTGGAAGAAGCCGAGCTTTCCCTCGAGGATCTCGGCAGGCCCCGTCATGCCGTCACGGGCGAGCATAGCAGCGAGGATACCGTTCCTTGCGGCGTTGCCCGGATGAACATGCTTTGATATGGACCCGTCGATCTCGTACTGATTGATCCCCGACGCCAGGCTGCCGGCTATCCCCAGGGCATTGACCGTCAGTTCCGGCGATAGACCGAGGATTTTTGACGCGGCGGTCGTTGTGCCGAAAGAGGCAATAGTGCCGGTTGGGTGGAATCCCCTGAGATAATGACCCGGGTTAATGGCGGTCCCTATGCGGAGCGATACTTCGTAGCCCGCCGTAATTGCCTCAAGGAGCTTTTTCCCCGATATTCCCTCCGCTTCTCCCAGTGCGAGGCATGCGGGGATAATGGAAGCGCCCGGGTGATAGGTGGCGTATTTCGATCCATCGTCCAGCTCAAGGGCATGGGCCGCCATTCCATTGACAAACGCGGCGGTCATGGGAGATCTCCGGAGGGTGCTTCCGGCTACGACGGCATCTCCCTTTTCTCCGAGTCTATCTGCGAATTTTCTTCCTGACTGTCCGCTCTGAGACAGCCTGCTTCCCGAGAGGAGCGCGCCTACGGTGTCAAGAAGACATCTGTGTGCCTGGGAGGCGATTTCCCCGGGCACGTGGTCATAGGCAAGGGAGGCTGAAAAGGAGGCAAGTTTTTCGGTGAGGCTGGTCATGGATCGCCTCAGTCCTCCCAGGGGACCTCAAGGGAAAAGAGGGGGGCGTACTGCTGGCATCCGTACACGTCCGTCTCCCCCGGGCCTCCGCTGGGGATATTTCTTTTTATGTTGGCCTTGATCCCCATGCCCGGATCGAAGAACATGAAATCAAGGATCTTGTCCTCGGGAAGCCTGTAGGCGTCGGCTATGGCCTTCTGCGTCACTGCTCCCGACTGTTTTACCCTTTCGTAGACCTGCCGGTCTGCGAAGATTATCTCCAGGGTTATCATGAAGCTTCCCGCGTTCTTGCTCCTGATCGTTCTGGCCAGACTGCAGATGTTCATTGTCTTCATGGTGTGTGAAACCTCCCGAAATGGTCGATTATATTCCGATACCCGGCATCTCCGGGCCCGGATGCTACGCATATATCCCAGAGCCCCGATACGAAATCTTCAGGGTAGTAGGGAGCCAGCATTGCCGTCAGTTTTTCCCTGAGATCCATATCTGTGACGGGGTTCTCAGGTTCTCCCTTTGCCACCGGGATCCCTTTTTCAAAACTCCTTCCGTCCTTCAGGACAAGTCGCATCCACGCACCCCGCTCTTCCGGGTACAGGGCGTTCATCCCTTCATCCTCCTCTATCGTCACTGAGGAGGCGACCCGTCTCAGTTCTTTGTCGGCAAGAAGTTCAGGAGTATAGTCCTGGAGGGTGACGTTTCCCTTCCTGAGCGCCAC
>JAAYJB010000445.1 GCA_012523155.1 Synergistaceae bacterium
AAAAAGGCCGGAAGGGAAATCCCTTCCGGCCTGTATTTCCTGCGATCAATTCCTGTGTTTCCGTCGCGGTGTCTTCGTCTAAGGCTGCGGCGCCTCCCCTGCCGGCACAGGAAGACCAGCCCTTCCGGACGAACCGGAAGAGGAGGAGGAGGAAAAAACAAAACCTATGCCGTCAAAGATTGATAAACTGAACTCCATATCAGTTCACTCCTTCAAAATAATGTTCACTTTATATCAGCGAAAACTATCAAAGTCAATAGGTTTTTTCAAAATCGGACCACTCAATATGAACGACCGTGGAATTCTGACGATCTGAATACGAAATAGATCCCCTTGAAGAAAACTCAATGGCTGTTTTAAATCTCTTGACAAACATTCAGCCTTTTTCTAAGATACTAATATATTAGACAAGACATTCGGATTTGTTTGAATCAACCATATATTTTTGGATATTGTTCCCGCTGCAGAGCAAGCCTTTTCCGGCCTTTCCGGGAAGGCAGTGTTTCGGATTACCGGCCGAAGGCCTGTAAATATACAAATCCAGGGGGGATAAAGCATGAAAAAGGCATTGTTTCTGGTGATGTGTCTCTTGATCTCGGCGTTCGGGATTTCTGCATCGGCGGCGGAGAAACCCGCAGATTTCGTCGAAGGAGACGGGAAATCCTACGAACTCATGGTTTCGACCCAGCTGGCCGATTCCAATCCCTACTGCCAGGGTTTCTATGCTCTCGCTAAGCGCGTTGATGAGCGGACCGGTGGCAAAATGACCGTCAAGGTATTTCCAAGCGCACAGCTCGGCAGTGATGAAGACGTTATTGAACAGGCGATCCAGGGCGTGAACGTGGCCGTAGTAACCGACGCAGGCCGCATGGCAAACTACGTTAAGGATATGGGAATCGTCGGCATGGCCTATTTTGCAGACAACTACGATGAAATAATGAAGGTCCAGCAGACCGCTTTCTGGAAGGAATGTGTTAAAAAGCTGGCCGAGGAGAACGGAATACGCGTCCTTTCGTTCAACTGGTTTGACGGTGCACGCCATTTCCTCACCAATAAGCCCGTCAGGAAACCGGAAGATCTAAATGGCGTGAGAATCCGCACCCCCGGCGCACCCGCATGGTCCCGCTCAGTGGCAGCACTCGGCGCCACACCTGTTACCATGGGATGGAACGATGTCTATACCGCGGTGCAGCAGAAAGCCATCGACGGATGCGAGGCTCAGCATTCAGCCAGTTACGGTCTCAGGGTGTACGAGATCCTGAAGTACATCAACAAGACCGCACACTTCCAGCTCCTCAACGGGCTGATCGTCGGCGAAAGCTGGTTCTCCACTCTTCCGGAACCATACAGGGATCTTCTGGTCGAGGAATTCGAAAAGCAGGGAAAGATCACGGCCGCAGAGGTCATCGAGAAATCCGATGTTTTCGAGAGCATGATGGTCAAGGAAGGCATGGAGGTAGTGGAGGTGGACCTTGCAGCCTTCAAGAAGGCTGCCGAAGCAGCATATGAAGAACTGGGCTTTGCAGAGCAGCGGAAGGCCATATACAAAGAAATAGGCAAGGAATAACCTGCCTGGAGTGTTTTATTCTGCGTCAAAAATCCGCAGGCAACCGTCTCTTTCAGGGCGGTTGCCTGTCCTTTCCGTTCAGCTCCGGAAGGAGGATACACACGACCATGCCTGAGGTTTTAAAAAAAACCTACCGTTTCATCTGCAAGCTCGAGGAGAAAGCCATCTCCATCTTTCTTTGTGCAATGACCGTTCTGATCTTAATTTCCGCCATCGGGAGGTTCGTAGGGCATCCGATCAACTGGGCTGTGGACATCTCGCTCCTCTTGTTCGCCTGGGGGGCCTTCCTCGGGGCGGATGCGGGCATACGGAAAAACAGGCTGATCAACGTGGATTTTCTCACGTCAAAAATGCCCCTGGAAATCCAGAAAACAATTGCCGTCACATGGTCAGTGGTCATCATTCTCTTTCTGGCTGTCCTTATCACCTACGGCATCCCCCTGTGCATTTCCAATGCCAAAAGACAGTTCCAGAACATCACGCTGAGCTACTCCTACGTCACGGCATCCCTTCCTGTCAGTGCGTTCCTGATGATCATCTCGACGGCGATCAGGTTGTACAGGCAGATAGTCGACTTCCCGTCGACCCTTCGCGGCGGCGGGACAGACGCGGCATAAAGAAAGGAGGAGGGCACATGTTTCTTCTGGTTGGTGTTTTTCTTGTTCTTCTCTTTCTCGGAATGCCCGTCGCCTTCGCAATAGGCATCGCCGGGTTTGCTTTCATGCTGGCGACCCCGAACATACCAATCTCCATTTCGGTCCAGCGCATCGTCGCGCAGACCCAGAGCTTCACTCTTCTCGCAATACCGCTTTTCATATTCGCAGGAAACCTCATGAACGCCACAGGCATCACATCCCGACTGGTAAAGCTTTCAAGAGTTCTCGTGGGGCATATGGCCGGAAGTCTTGCACAGGTGAGCGTCATTCTCAGCACACTTATGGGAGGCGTCTCAGGGTCGGCAAACGCTGACGCAGTCATGGAATGCAGAATTCTCGGTCCCGAAATGATAAAGCAGGGCTACTCGAGAGGGTACGGAGCTGCCGTCAACGGTCTTACGGCGATGATCACCTGCACCATTCCCCCGAGCATGGGGTTCATCATCTATGGATCGGTAGGGGAGATTTCCATTGGACGACTCTTTGTCGGAGGGGTACTGCCGGGCTTTCTGATGATGGGCATGATGATGTTCACGGTAAACCGAACGGCAAAACGGCGGGGCTATATTCCCACAAACGCAAAAAAACCTTCCGCCCGTGAAATTTTCTCCGCACTGAAGGAAAACGTGTTCGCCCTGGTTTTTCCTGTCATCCTCATCGCGGGAATCAGGTTCGGTCTCTTCACTCCCTCGGAGGCAGGGGCTTTCGCAGCCGGCTATGCCATCTTCGTCGGCGGAGTCATCTACAGGGAGATGTCATGGAAGACTTTTCTGGAGGCTGTGGAACAAAGTGCTGTGGACATCGGCGTCCTCATGCTCATCCTCGGACTCTCGGGGACTTTCGGCTATGCAATCGTCTACGGGCGGGTTCCCCAGACGATCGCCGAATTTCTCATAGGGGTGACTTCCAACCGGTATCTGCTCATGTCCCTGATCATCCTTCTGCTCATCCTCGCGGGAATGTTCGTCGAGACGACGGTATGCGCCCTGCTTCTCACACCCGTCTTCATTCCGGTTATCTCCAAACTGGGCATAGATCCCGTTCACTTCGGCGTGATCATGATGACCACTCTTACGGCAGGCATCATGACGCCGCCGGTAGGGGTAGCTCTTTACTCAACGTCGGAGATAATGGGCTGCACTCCCCAGGAAACGGCACGGGAGGCCATCCCCTTCTACCTGACCCTCATGGCGCTGGTCGGGCTCATGGTTTTTTTTCCGCAGATAGTCCTTTTCCTTCCGGACCTTGTCTTCGGATAAAATCAGGGAGAAAAAGATCCGCCTCATTCGGGAAAAGCGGTAGTCCTTAAAAAATTGCCGCTTTTCCGCCTTCCTTCCTCCACACCTTGAGGGTATAGTATAACTTCATATGATTTCGGAAGCAGAAAAACCCGGTTCGTAAAAAAAGACGAAGAATTGCAGAACGGGCAAGCCCCCCGTTAATGGAGGTAATGCATGAAGAAAAAACTTTCTACCGTCGTGTTTCTCAGCGTTCTGATGTTTTCTTTCGCTGTTTCTGCCGGAGCTGAGGTAACAATATATGTCTCCGTACCTCCCCAGAAATACTTCACGGAACAGGTAGGCGGCGAAAGGGTCAACGTCTCTGTCCTCGTGGAAAAGGGACAGGACCCCCACACGTTCGAGCCTCTTCCGGCACAGATGGCCGCCC
>JAAYJB010000446.1 GCA_012523155.1 Synergistaceae bacterium
TAATGAATAAAATTTGGTCCAGAAAGTATTTTCAACATCGTACAAGGAGTATTCTAGCACTTTCCGGGAGAAAAAACGTGGATTCTCAGAACAATGTTGGCCTGCTGAAAAGGAACCGCTCTTTTTTTCCTGAAAAGACACAGGTCTTCTCCGCAGGAGGAAAAATTTGAAAAAATTGAAGAAAAATTGGTATACCATGGAAACCATACGAAGCCAGTTGAATTATATTCATAAATCGATAAAAATGTCAAATAAATTTGTGCCCTTCAGAAGCCTCAGGTCAAGGGTAAAACCCGGGGGATCCTGCTGAAAAAAGGATGAAAAGAAGCCCTTCCAATCAGCAGAGCGATTTTGCCGAAAGACGGCCCAGCGCGAGAAGAGCTGACTGGGCCAGTACTGCCGCCCCTGCAGAAAGAGAACTCTCATCCGCCGCGAAGAAGGGACTGTGCCAGGGATAAACGGCTCCTGCCTCAGGGTTTCCAACACCGAGCCAGAGAAAACACCCGGGTATTTTTTCCTGGAAGAGGGCGAAATCCTCTCCACCCATGGAGGGGACAGGGGTAAGGAGTGCATCCGCTCCGACCACGGTCTTTACTGCCAGCCGGGCGATTTCCGTCGGCTCCGGTCTGTTCACCACCGGGGGCAGGTCGCAGCGGTAGACAAGTTCTCCCCTGCAGCCAAGTCCTGCAGCAGTGTTCTCGACCACCCTCCGGATCATTCCCTCCATGGCTCCGCGGACCTCTTCGCTGAATGTCCTCACTGTTCCCGTCATTTCCACTGTCTCCGGGATGACGTTGTTCGCAGTCCCGCCGTGTATTGTCCCCAGGGAGACGACCGCCGGTTCCCTGGGGTCAACGCTGCGGCTTACTACGGTCTGAAGGGCCGAGATGACCGCCGCTGCTCCGGCGATAGGGTCGATATCCCTGTGGGGAAGGGCGCCGTGTCCTCCCTTCCCGGTTATCCTGACGGAAATGGTATCCACTGAAGCCATGAGGGCACCTTCCCTGACCCCCACAGTGCCTGCAGGGAGTTCGGGATGGTTGTGCAGACCGAAGATCATCTCCGGTACCGGACAGCCCAGTGCCCCGTCCTCTATCATCGCCTTTGCCCCCCGGTTGATCTCCTCGGCGGGCTGAAAGAGAAATTTTACCGTGCCGGGGAGGGAGTCTCTCCTTGAGGCGAGGAGCATGGCGGCTCCAAGGAGACATGCGGTGTGAATATCATGGCCGCAGGCATGCATCATCCCCTCAGTTTCGGAAGCGAAGGGCAGTCCCGTTTTTTCCGTTACCGGCAGGGCATCCATGTCGGCCCTGAGGGCAACGGAGGGGCCTTCAGGGCCTCTCAGGAGGCCTATGACTCCTGTTCCACCCACTTTTTCCCGTACCTCCATGCCCAGCTCACGGAGGATCGAAGCCACCCTGCCCGCTGTTCGGTATTCCCTGAAGCTGAGCTCGGGATGCCGGTGAAAATCCCGCCGGAGTTCGATCAGGACCGGCAGGAGGTCTTCGCTGTCCTGCTTCATCCGACGGCTGTCAGCAAAGTGTGTCTCCATTTTTCGGCACCTAAAGGACTTCCTTCCCCAGGTAGGGGGACGCGGATAACTCTTCCCTGGTCATGTACAGCGGGTGGTTCAGGCAGAGCCTGAGGACCCGTTCCCTGTACGACGGCCCTTCTGCGGGTTTCCTGTCCAGGATATCCGCCGTTATCCGGGCTGTTTCCTCCGCGTCATCCGCAGAGAAACCCCGGCTTGTGACTCCTGCCAGTCCGATGCGGATACCGCTGGTGACCGTGGGTTTTTCAGGGTCGAAGGGAATGAGGTTCATATTCACAGTGATTCCGGCCTTTTCCAGGAGTTCCTCGGCCTCCTTTCCGGTGAGTCCTTTGCTGCGCAGATCCAGGAGCATAAGATGATTGTCCGTTCCTCCCGAGACCATGTCAAATCCGCGGTTTACAAGGACTGAAGCGAAGCGGGCCGCGTTTTCCACGATCCGCCGGCCGTAGTTCCTGAAGTCCTCTGTCATGGCGAGCTTGAAAGTGAGGGCTTTTCCCGCCATTATCTGGGGAATGGGGCCTCCCTGGATGCCGGGGAAGATCGCCTTGTCGATCTTGTCGGCGAACTCTTTTCGGCAGAGGATGTTTCCCCCCCTTGCGCCCCGCATGGTCTTTGTCGTTGTAAATGTGACGAAATGGGCATGGGGCACAGGGCTGGGGTGGACGCCCGCGGCGACCAGTCCCGCAATGTGGGCCATGTCTACGAGGAAATAGGCCCCCACTTTTTCAGCAATGGCCGCAAACCTGGAGAAATCGATCGTCCTGGGATAGGCGCTTCCCCCGGCTATGATCATCTTCGGGCGGTGCTCCAGTGCAATGCGCTCAGCCTCTTCATAGTCGATCCGTCCGGTTTCCCGGTTGACGCCGTAGCTGAAGGACCTGA
>JAAYJB010000447.1 GCA_012523155.1 Synergistaceae bacterium
CCAGCTGTGAATCCGCATCGTCAAGTGCGTACCTGCCGAGGCCCTCGAGGTTCTCTGAGAAACTCTTCAGGCGCCGTTCGATCTCCTTTTCCGTCTCCGTAAGCAGCTCGACCGGTTCCGTTACACCCGCCTTTCTATATTCCAGCAGCGCAGCTGCTGCCTCCCCGTGGATACGGTGCCGTTTTGCAAGCTCTTCAACTTCGATGTCGAAGCCGGCGTAGGAAATCATCTCTTTTTCCGGATCGATGAAGGGAGCATCTTCCATGTTTGTCTTCGATGCCACGAAAGGTCTCAGGATTTTCAGCCACTTCCCGCTCTCGGCCTCCCTGGCAGCCTTTGCCGCGTCAGCTTCCGCAGCGGATGCCGATGCCGACCCTTCGAGGGTCTCCAGTTCCTTCATAGCAGCTTCAAGACGCGCTCTCTTGGGAGTCACGTCAGGATGATCGGCGAAATCGGGAAACTCTGCCAGGAGCTTCCCCATGTTTTCTTCCGCCGGAGTCACTGCCTCCCTCACCCTGAGAGACAGCCTGGCCGGATCCTGCTTTTCACGGTCGGGGCCAAGAAGCATTTCCGCCTTCTTCAGCGCCCTGTCTGTTTCCATCAAATACCGGCCGGCTGTAGCGGGCAGACGTTTCGGCTTCTCCCCCGAAGCTGGCTGAGAGGGCTTTGAGGACGGAGAGCCGCTTCCTGAAGATCCCGCCCTTCTTTTTTCTATTTTCCCGGCCAGCTGATCGATCCGCTTCTCAAGGGACAGAGCCTGGTTGTTGTTCGGGTCGGCGGTTTTCGCCTCCCCAATTTTTTCCTTTGCCTTCTGTACCGTCTCCCAGGCGTTTTCGAGTTTTCCGGACATGAAGTCCTTGTCCGCGCTCCGGAAAAGGGTGTTCGCTTCCCTCACAAGCTCCTTCACGTCCGCGGCATCACCTGGGATGGAAAGGGCAAAAAACAGTCCGATAAGAATGAGTACGGCAGCAATGTTTTTCATCGATCAATCAGCCTCCTTGTCCGATCTGCCCGTTTTCAGAAAAACGCCGGCGGTTATCAACCCAATGGCAATTCCTCCCGGAATGGACACAAGAGCGGAACCAAATCCCCGAACCCAGGGAAGAATGCCCGCTTCCGGAAAAACATGTGTCCCCAATAGCCAGGCGAGAAAAAAATAGTCGAAGCCCATCCACGCCAGCAAACCGATCCCCGCAGCCAGGCAGGTAATTCCGGCGATCCGTTTCACGGGCAGGTTGTATAGGGGTTGTCGCACTGTTTTTCAGGCTCCAGCCATCCCGTCAGCACATGTCCCCTTGGGTGCCTGTACTGCACAAGCGCCCATTTTCCCTCTCCGCCCAGAACAGTCACTTCTTCGTCGCCGAAGATGTCACCCACCGCGGGGGCGTTTTCTTCCGGCCGGGTCCTCAATACAGCCACAGCACCGGGAGCGTAGTTGCGCAGGCTCATGCCCACGAGTTCGCTGAAGATCCACCCCTTCGTTCCGTCGTGAAGCACCACTGAAAGCCACTTCCCCTTGAAACCTGTGACCGTAACCATGATGAGAGCCGGATCGTCAGGCTGCCATGGCAGTGTCCGCACAAGCTTCCCGTTCGGGGCATCCCGCACGTTCGCCCCCTTCGGGTCAGGATCTATGATATACGCGCCGAAATCGCATGTCCCCTCCGAAGGCTGGTACAGGGTGCGGTCGCCCTTGAACGGCTCCTTCCCGCCGGCGTTTTCCTTCCCCTTCTTCTCCGGCCCGTCCTCTTTCAGCCCTCCCGTGCGCAGGTCCTCGTACAGTCCCTGAAGCTTCTTTACCCGTTCAACATTCATTAGCATCCGTGAATGAAGTGGAAACCCCCTGTCGCCTTTCTTTCCGTAAAACACAGTCTGAAATGCCGCTTCCCTGTTTCGGAAATCCTCCCAGCTGTCCAGGGCCTCTTTGGCTATCACTTCGCCGTTTGCCCCGAATGCCTTCCCGAGCCGTGTGCTCTCGCTTTTCACTTTCAGTGCTGCGTCAAGCTGCTCTTTCGTCTGTGCCGCCGGATAGGTTCCATTGAACGAGGGCTTTCCCTTCTTCAGTTCACTGATATAGCCCAGGAGTTCGAGGGTCCTTCCCCGAACCACCTCCATCTCTGCGATAGCGTTTGCCACAAGCCACATGGTACCTCCGTCGAGGTTGTTGTAAATGGTGAGATAGACAGCCCCGAGGAGCTTGAACTCGCTCTCCCTCCAGGGGATCCAGGCCCGCTGAGCTGTCCGGAGCCCGCCCTGACCTTCCTTCGGCAGCAGCTTCATAAGCTCGTTGTATACCCTGTTGAGCTCACCGTCCCATTTCTTCTTCCCCATGTTTGCGCACTGGATCGTTCCCTGGGTAGAGGGATCCTTGTTCATGCACTCCTCTATCTCCGCATCGATCGGATGAACCTCGCACCATGCTGTTCCGCAGAGCAATAACAGAATAAGAGCAACTGCCGCGGCAAGCCTCATTATCATTCCCCCCTCAGTCATACACGACCCTGCGGTAGTGGAGGCCCGTCACCCTGCCGCCTCCATCCTCCGGGTCCCTGTCGAACATGATATCGATTTCATCCCGTTCGTGGATGTAAAAATAACGTTCCGGGGACTCCTTTTCCGACG
>JAAYJB010000448.1 GCA_012523155.1 Synergistaceae bacterium
CACGAAAAGGGATCAATACCCTATTTTCCGTTATTCCCCTGCTGACAAGAGGAAGCAGCGTTCCCGCCTTCGCACGGAAAAGAGACATCTCACCCCACCGGAATACAGTGTTCTCCGAAACAACGGCTGCAAGCGGCAGTTCCATCCAGTACTCAGCAGTTTTTGCATCGGCTAAGGCCAGGTCATGGAGATGCATCCAGCCGGAGGCATAGGACGTATCGCACCAGGCCCGGAGCCCGTCCTCCGACAGGTGGGAGACGAAAAGGGGCTCACCGGGGTGAACGAGGCTGTTCTGTAGGTAGTCGAACGGAAATCCCTCTCCCGGAAGATCAGGAGAGAAAAAAACAGGCTCATCGGTGGGCATCAGCCTGAGTGATGACTGCCGTACAGAAACGGCAAAACGGTTCACCTCCCCGACCGCCCCGATCCTGGACGCTTTCCGCTGTTCCTCTACCCACGAGGACGTCCTTGGCTGGAGGTTCTCTCCGCAGATCCTCCCCTTTCCATACCGATCGAATACCCACTCCAGGATTTCGGCTGCCTTCCTGGGTTCCGTCTGCATCCAGGGGGAGAAAAACCGTTCCCGCATTTCGAGGAAGAGTTGCTTCTGCCGTTCTTCCGAAACGAGGGGGATATCCGGAAGGGAAACTGCATGGAACAGGGGAGACTGGGAAACCTCGAGTCCCGCCAGGGCCTCGCCCCTCACAGGGAAAAAGAAAAGAAGACCCATAAGCAGCAAAGCCGTACTCATAACTCCCACCTGTGGACAGTTCTTCATTACCGCCTCTTCGGCCTGTCTATTTTTCATACTTCCCGTGCTCCTCCCCTACCGGCATTGTCTGAATGAAAGACGAGAGGAAAAGCCCTACCGTACCCGCCCCCGCAATCAGAATAACAGCCGGGGAACCAACCAGTCCTCCGGCTTCAACCCCTTTGTAGAAGAGAGACTGTCCGGCCCTGAAGGCTGCTGCAAAACCGCCCGCCAGGCCTCCTGCGATGCTTGCAATCATGAAAAACGCGCCGATCCCCGACATGCGGCCCTTTACAGGAAGGTATTTCCTGTCAATGATATCGGTCCAGAGGAATCCCCATTTCTTGATCTTCGGATACAGTATCGCCAGGATCGGAAACCCCAGAAAAACGGAAGGCAGGGAGTTATTCAACAATATAATACTTCCAATGGCTGCAAAAGGAACCAGCCCCACGAGTTCCAGCCCCCATGCGATTGGGAGGGCACATGCCGCAGATCCGAGAATGGCGACAGCGGCATAGGCAGCAATTTTTCTCCCGGACTTAAGATCCGGTTCGTCATCATTTTGAGAAACAAAACCGGCGTTGATCCAAAGCTTGTAGGGAACGTAAGCGAACATAAAATTTCCAGCTAAGCCGAAAAGACTTCCAATACTGAGGGATCCGAAGAAGTCACCCGCCAGGTTCCCTATAGCTGCCCCCCAAGCTCCCGCAGGACCGAACAGAAGCCCCAGGACCACGGGCAAAGCGTTTGCGACCCGAAACTCGGTTATTCCCGGAATGAGCACAAAACCTTTAAAAGGAATAAGAAAGGCAGCGTACAATCCTGCGCTTACAAGAAAAAGGAACACCATTCTCGGTTTCTTCCACATACCCCACACTTCGTTCATATTTTTCACTCCTTTTCCGGGATCTTCTGCATGCCATACGAGCTCATGGCCGGATACATTTTTATCAAAGAATAAGATGACGGGGCACACCCGCTGTCTTCAGCCGATGTACCCCGTTTCAGAAGCAGGTGATCAAAAATCTGTTGTCCGGTTCGCAGACCTGATGCTTATGGTAATGGTTGACAAATTTTTTATGGCGGGGCTTTCGCCCCGCTTTTTTGTCTGAACCGTTATTTGAAAAGCAGATCCGGAAGCCAGGTGACCAGTTTCGGGAAGGCGATGCACAGCGCCAGGCAAAAGAGCTGGGTCACAACGAACGGCACGATGGAATGATAAATGTCCGTCATGGTGACTTCCTTTGGAGCAATGCCCTTCATCATGAACAGCATGGTGCCGAAGGGTGGCGTCAGGTAGCCTGTCTGGGTGTTGACGGCGTA
>JAAYJB010000449.1 GCA_012523155.1 Synergistaceae bacterium
GAAATGACGGAACGGGACACGGGAACGGAGTGCATCATCCTGGCCGTTGGGGAATCACTCAGCCTGTAGGGGCTGGGGAACGTTTTCCCAATATACTGCCCGCACTTGCTCTCCGGCTCCAAATTCCGAAAAAAACTCACTCCCAAAGCCGGATTTTCTCTCCGGTTTTGGGAGTAAGCTTTCAGGAACCTCTGAAAGAATCACCGACAAATTAAATTGCCCTTCGGCCCTATATCCGGCCTTATAAAGGCGAAGAAAAAGAAACGAACCATCCGCTCTCCAAAAAGATAAGCCGGAGGGAGCACATCTTCCTCATAGCCGGGAAGATCTTCTGTTCTAAGAATAGTCCAGAGGTTTTTTATTTTTCTGCCTGCAAATAAGGGGTACCGATTATCTTTTGACTTGTAACGCCTTTTGCGTTATTATTCTTTACGAAGGAGGTGTTTTCATGGGTGCGCGCATTACGAAAACCAGGCGTCCCGGATTCCGCAGTGTCAATGTGCGGCTTGTGGCCCGAGATAAGGAGTTGGCGGAGAATATCTTCAGGAAAGTCGGTTTGACTCCCACCGAGGCGATTCGGCTCTTTTATCGACAGACCATCAACACGGGAGGCATACCCTTCGGGCTTGTTTTGCCGGAAGCCACTATCGCTGCAATGCGGGAAGCGGAATCCGGCAGTGCGGAGGAACTGTCGCTGGATGATCTGAAGTCGGAACTGGATGCGATCAGTTAAGCAAACCGCGACAGGAACCGGCAGGGACATAGAGAATGTCACATCGCTCCGGATCTGCTGTTGCTCTATTATCTATCGGGGGATGATATTGTCCTGGTGCGGCTCGGAAGCCACGCGGAGCTTTTAGGACTGTGAAAACACCGACCGCGCTGCAGCCGGGATCGACGGTTGGATATAGTGGCTCATTGTTCCCTTCTCCGGCAACAGGAGCATTCTCCCAAAGCAAACGACTTGATGCGTACCTCGTCGGTCGTCTGCTTGTTTTATTCACCTCGCCCTCGTTCACCGGACGGTTTTCTTATTGTGTTCGCAGATTGTCTTCTTCTGATCTTACAGCGAAAGTTGCTTTTTCATGACGCAAGACTCTCAAAGGAGAGGGTATAGCTTGAGACTTTTTTCGCTTTTGTCTTCTTCATTTTTTATAAATACTTGTTTATGTGCCGCTTTTTATATTTTAGCTGAGCAGTTTCTTCAAAATATCCGCATCTGCAGGGCAGAACTCGTAGTGTGGAATCTCTTCCCGTGTGATCCAGCGGATATCACTGTGTTCTATTTTTCGCGGCATCCCTTCTGCAATGGACGCATTGAAAAGAGTCAGGTGGATCGTAATGTCCGGGTATTCGTGCACCACATCCATGAACACGTCACCCACCGAAAGGGTCACAGCAAGCTCCTCGCGACATTCCCGGATCAATGCGTGTTCTCCTGTTTCGCCCGGTTCCACCTTTCCTCCGACGAACTCCCATAGTAGGGGGCGTGCCTTATCGGCAGGCCTTTGGCAGATCAGGAACTTGTCTCCCTCCCAGATGAACGCTGCGACAACTTCAGTCATGACTGCATTCCTTTCGACAGCCCAAAATCATATTGCAGGTAGTGGGGAAATGGCGCGTTTTCCAGAAAAAAGCCGCCCGCCGGCATGACGGTCATTCGGAACCCTCGCCTGAAACCGGGAGCCGTTCTTCCCTGAGAAAAGCGTACCTGTCGGGCAGGTCTTTCCATTCCCGAGATTCCATGAGATCCCGCGCTCCGGTAAGCATAAACCGGAAACCTCGCTTTCCAGGAACTACCAGAGGTTTGAGCGTCCTCGAAGACCCTAGTTCAAACAACCAATAGAGGGCCGAATTTGAAAGATCGATTTTTCCCGCCTGTTCCAGGGTGAATTCATTTCTTCTCACGAGCCGAATAGAGAGAACATCGTAGAGAAATTCAATGCGCCGGTCAGGTACACCCGTTGATGATACTGCAATAGCGCAATAACGGATTTCCCGAATTGCGGTCCTTGCTACCTTGTAGTTTTCCGTTGTACTCACGGGGATATGGTACCAGCCTGCTTTTCCTTGAAGAAATCTTTCAAAATACTCTTTCTCTCTCCCAGTCCTTCCAGACAACGACGCCACCAGCGTAAGATCACGGTATCGCGATAAAGAGAGGCCTGTGGGTGCAATCCTAACGGAATCTTTTAACAGGTGTTCGTCTGACTCAGGAACTCTCCGTAGAGTTTCGGATTGAACAACCTGACCGAACATCTCGCCCAAGAAAGACCGAAGCCAAAGGTTTTCTCTTCCCGGCAAAAGAGGAAATCCTCCGATACCGACTTCCTCAATGCTTTTTTTATAGGGGTTCGTAACCTTTTCCTCATCTATCCATCCGGGGTATAGCACAAAAGCTCCGAGAACCGGTCGACTTTTATCGCCTTCTCCGTCGCCGGACTTTGAAAGATAGACCAAAGCGTCCCGGTATCGATGCATCTGATTTATGGCATCGTCGGGAATGAGGTCAAAACCCTCTTCTTCACTTGAAATACGATATTTCGCGTCAAATATCCACCGGATTTTCTTCCCGTCAGGGAATTGAGCTTCCAAGAAAATATCCGGTTTTTGAACCGTAGTCCATGAAAAAATAGAATTGAAAGCCCCATTTTTTGGTCTGCTGAACACCGGCTCATGGGAAAGGCGTATCGCCAGGCCATCAGGTCGAACAAAGCTAAAAGCGGCTCCCCCACCCTCAGGCAGTTCTTTCTCAAAAAAAGACTTCCGGAGAGACGGCTGAAAAAAACTGTCCTCCTGAAACCCAAGGTCAGACAGGATATTTCGTATCTCGAGAAGACACCATATCTCATAGAGTTCCGCTACCGATTTCATTGAAATGGAGGCAGACCGCCCGAAAAAGTCGAGGTACAGCTTGAGCTCCTGCCAAATCCGATACACTTTTGAATACCCCGGTTTTTTCTGGAGAACAAGGGACTCTTGGCGAATTCCCTGGTAATCGCCGATGGAACGGAAGAGCGGATCTGAAAGGCATCGTTCAAGCCCTGAAGACCACTGTTTCATTTCCTCTAAAAAATAGGGACTCAGTCGATCTCCCGCAGATAGTGCACCATCGGAACTCAGTCCTTTGACAAAGTTTTGCAGGTTTCGAACGCTTTTCGTGAGCACCATTTTGACAAACCTGTTTTCAGGCGTATCTACCGTGTTTTTTCGGGTTTCGATCCTGTACCGGCGTTGTTTTCCGCCTCCCGTAATCTCCTCCGCGATGCGCTCTTCAAGGCGGGGAGAGACGGATCCTTTTATTTTTTCGAGCTGAAGAAGCCGGTCTC
>JAAYJB010000073.1 GCA_012523155.1 Synergistaceae bacterium
GGTCGGGCCGATTCCAGGTGTGGTCCATTACGTGGAAAGATGTCCACGGGTTTCCGGGCAATACATCAAAACCTGTGAAAGATCCCTTTTATACTGTCTCTTCCCGTGCTTCAAGGATGATGATGTCCAATATAGAGGCCCTGGACGGGCATGGACCGGCCTTTTTCGCGAAAGCCCATGAAAAGGATGTTCTATCCCTGTTTCTGCAATCCCTTTTCTTTCCGGGAGAGGCGTCCATGGACAAATGGCGGAAATACGCCCGCTACCGGGCAATGATGCTGTTGTCCCCCGACAGCCTTGCAGCCCAGGCGGGTTCAGCGGGGCACAGAGAGGCGCTGCGGTCGTCTTTCAGGTCATACCTCCCTGAATGGGCAGCGGAGATGCTACTTGAGAAAGGGCGCGTCCCGTCGGTGGCGGATCAGGGCGCTTCCAGGTTCTGCTATTCCATCGACGTTCCGGGGATGGGGAAGGACAAGGAGGATTCCCTCCGGCTCGCCCTTTTCCTGGACGACAGGGACGAAATGGAAGAACCGGACTGGCGGGCCTTTCTCAGGGCCATGAACATCTTCCAGTTCATCGAGGGGGTGTCGTTCTTCACTTCCTCCGGTGTTGAATCGGGCGAATACGGAATGCTGAAGCCTGTCGGGGAAACGTCAGCCGTTCCCGGCAGGACCTTGGCTGGGGCCCAGGAGGATGACCGCCTCTGGAAGGAGGCTTTGGACCTCCTTCTCGACCCCGAGGGGCTCGAGAGTGTTTTCGCTCAACTGCAGGAGAAAAAATGGCCTGCGCCGGTGGTGGGATACGATTTCCCCGGGGATGGCGGAACAGTGCTTGCCCAGGCCGAGGTCGCATGGCCTATGAAGAAAATCGCCCTTTTATCCAAAAACGGGATGGAGGATGCTTCCGCGTTTGATTCGGCCGGATGGAGGGTTCTTCCTCTTGACGACATCAGGAACGGAAAGGCATCCGCTCTCTTTTCGACGGAGAGCCAGGAGAAGGAGGCTGAACAACTGTGAGTCTTGCTCCCCAGGTAGCCATTTCATCCGATTTCCTTTCGGCTTTTGCGGGAATTCCACGCAAGCAGCAGGGGAAGATAATGGATTTTGTGAGCCGTTTCAGGAGCCACCCCGATTCTCCGGGGATCAACTTTGAAAAGATACGGGATGCCAGGGACGGAAACCTGAGGTCGGTCCGGATCGACGACACCTACAGGGGGATCGTCCTTCACCCGCCTTCGGGGAACCTGTATGTCCTCCTCTGGGTGGACCATCACGACGATGCCTATTCGTGGGCCAGGAACAGGAAATGTTCAGTGCATCCCGAGACCGGGAGCCTCCAGGTTTTCGAGGTTCAGGAAGCGGTTCTTGAGGCTGACCGGGCACAAGAAGAAATTCCTTTCCTGTTCAAAGACATCAAGGAGAAATACCTGCTCAGGATGGGCATTCCCGAGGAGGTGATCCCTGCCGTCAAGGCTCTCAGGTCCGAAGAGGAGCTGGACCGGCTGGTGGAAAGCCTTCCCCGGGAGGCGGGAGACGCCCTCTCCCTGCTGAATCTCGGGTTTTCCCCAGATGAAATAATTCAGGATCTCGAACTGAAAAAACCGGATACAAAAGTGGACACGGAAGATTTTGTAAAAGCACTCCAGACCGACGAGGCACGGAGCAGATTCTTCGTCGCCGAGGACGACCTGGAGCTTCAGGCGATCCTCCAGGCCCCTCTGGAAAGATGGAGGGTGTTCCTCCATCCCTCCCAGAGAAAGATCGTGGAAAAGGAATGGAACGGGCCCGTGCGTGTGCTTGGAGGCGCCGGCACGGGGAAAACCGTCGCGGCGATCCACCGGGCCCGCTGGCTTGTTCAGTCGGTTCTGAAGGATCCCAACGAAAGGGTGCTTTTTACCACCTTCACAGTCAACCTTGCGGAGGATATCCGGTCGAACCTGGCGAAACTGTGCTCCGACGACGTGATGAAGCGCATTGAAGTCATCAACCTTGACCGTTGGGTGTTCCAGTTCCTGAAGGCCAGGGGATATGAACTGAAGCTTCTCTTCGACGACGAGAAGAAAAGGGACTTCTGGGGAAGGGCGATGGCCTACAAGCCTCAGGAAATCAGTCTGCCGGAGAGTTTTTTCCCCGAGGAATGGGAGAAGATCATCCAGCCACAGGAGATCACCACCGAAAGGGAGTATTTCCAGGCAGACCGCAGGGGCAGGAGATCGGCCCTCGACAGGAAGCAGAGAAAGGCCCTTTGGCCTGTATTCGAAGAGTACAGGGCCCTTCTTTCCGAGAACGGATACAGCGAACCGGACGATGCCATGCGGGATGCCCGGAAGCTGATCGAAACATCGGGGGAAAAGCTTCCATATAGGAGTATCGTGGTGGACGAAGCCCAGGATCTGGGGCCGCTGGCATTCCGGCTCATCCGCCGCATGGTTCCGGAGGAGAAAAATGACATCTTCATCGTTGGTGACGCCCACCAGCGGATATACATGCGCCAGACGGTCCTTTCCCGCTGCGGCATCGAAGTCCGGGGGCGAAGCCGGAAGCTGAGGATTAATTACCGCACCACGGAGGAAACACGGCAATGGGCCGTGGCCCTCCTCGAGGGAAGGGATTTCGACGACCTGGACGGAGGGCAGGACACCCAGAAAGGATACCGTTCACTGCTGAGAGGTCAGCCCCCCCGCCTGGAAGGCTTCGCCACCTTCGAAAAAGAGGCGGAGTTCCTTGCAGCTTATCTGAAGGAACTGCAGTCCTCCGGCGAGCCCCTCCAGAATGTCTGCCTTGCCGCGAGGACGAACGCCCTCCTTGAGAAATACCGTTCCGCCCTTGAAGAGAATGGGATCAAGTCGGTTGTCGTCAAGGCTGATACTGCGGAGGACAGGCGGCAGGATGGAGTTCGGCTGGCCACCATGCACAGGGTCAAGGGCCTCGAATTTGACCGGATGATCATCGCCGGGGCCGGGGCGCTGCCCCACAAATTCGTGCACGAAACGGACGATCCTACCGAAGCCCGGGAGCGGGACACCATGGAACGATCCCTGGCCTATGTCGCCGCAACAAGGGCCAGGACCCACCTGCTGGTCACGTGGAACGGCGAAAGGCCGGAGATGCTGGAAGAACGATAGGAA
>JAAYJB010000450.1 GCA_012523155.1 Synergistaceae bacterium
CTCCCGCATAGTGCAGACTTATCTTCAGCCTGCCGCCGGACATTTTTTCCACTCTTTCAATAAAAGGCTTGATGACGGATTCAACTGCGAGGGACCCGGGGGTATGGTGACTCTGGAACTTCCACTGAAAAACCTTGTCGTCCGCAGCCATGGCTGGTGAAACAAAACTAACTGCAAAAACGGTTGCGGCAAATACTGCGAGAATGAACAAAATACCCAGATTTCTGTGTTTCATTGAAGCACCTCCTTTAAGATTAACTCCTCGTTTCTCATTTCTGGAAAACTCAAATTTCTTGAAGCACAGTTTTATTATCCTCACCTCGGGTATATTGTCAAGGGGCACCGCCACAGGTAAAAGACACCGCTCTTGACATTTTTATGCTGAAAATATCTTCTCTTTCTACATATATTAAATATGAATCACGCAATCAAATCAATACTCAGGACATTTAATTTTTTATACAGTGTACAGCAAGCTTCCCCGTTCCGAAAATCTTACCATTCAGAGAGTGCATATCGTACAGTTCACAGCTTTATACTGTAGCTGAGCAGAAAGATATTCGCCCCCATGTCGCGGGAGTGAGAGTCGAAAACGCCCTCCTGAAGACGCGCGTCAAAGTGCCTGTCATCAGAGATCAGGAAAGTATAGGCAAAATCAAGCGCCCAGTTGTTTTTCGCGTAGCCGAAGCCGATGGACAGGAGCTGCCTGTCTCCCGTGGGAACCTGGTAGTCCAGCGTCGAGAGAGGCATGGGTTCCTGATCGTAGGTGTATCCCAGCCTCCAGGTCCACTCCGGCGAATGCTTGTATTCAAAACCGACCTGGTATCGCCAGACACTGCCCCAGTTTTTCGGAGAGAAGGATCTGGTCGGCAGTATACCCAGGAGAGATTTGTCGAAGTCTACGGCGAGGGAGTCGTAGCTGTCCCATCCGGTGTATATCGCTCCCACCTCTACGTTGAGTTTGGGGGTTATCTGTTTGCTTATACCGAACATGTACATCTCCGGGAGTGTGAGGTCGACGTGCCCTCCCGTGGAGTCGGATCCCCGCGGGCTGATCGCTGAAGCGGTTCCCGAAAGGGCAAGCTTCACCCTGCTCCGATAGTGGAGCCCGACCCTCGTTGACTCGTCCATCCTGTAGTGGAGCCCCATGTTCCAGCCGAAGGCGATGTCGTCTCCCTTGAGCCGAAAGTCTATATCGGTGGCAGGGTTCGGAGCGGCGCCCCTCGTTGAATCGATTTTTTTTCTCAGGTCTGCTTCAAACCACAGTGCCTCAACGCCAATAGAAAGAGAAAGGGAGTCATTGACCTTCCATGCTATGTTCGGATTGACCGACACAGATTCGATCATGGCCCGGTAGCTATTGTAGCGGCCAAACCAGTCATGGGGAAACTCCGTTCCGAGGCCGAAGCGGGACATCACGCCGATTCCGAACCAAAGCCTGTCGTTCATCTGTTTTGTATAATACATGCTCGGCAGGATAAAGGTCCTGTCTTTCTGATCCGTCGCCGTTCCTGTACTTTTATCGGCGATAGTACCGTAGGGAAGAAGAAATCCCACTGATGTCATGAAGGCACTTCCGGGGATCTGGGTGATCCCTGCTGGATTCAAGGCTAAAGCCGACGGATCATCCGCCCGTCCCACCATGGCTCCTCCGAGGGCATTTCCTCGGGCGCTGAAATCATAGAGGGCAAATCCCGATCCGAATGCTGCCCGGCCTGCCGCAAGAAAGAATAAAACCGCAATGCATGATATGCGTGTCCAATACTTCAA
>JAAYJB010000011.1 GCA_012523155.1 Synergistaceae bacterium
CCATTCTACCACCGCCGGCGCTCCCCGGAGAAAAAAGGCATGACATAAGGGATACCGGTCCGGATCATTCTGAACAAATGGCAACGGAGGCCGATGCCCCCAATCTGTCAGCTCCTGCAGAAATCATTATCTCTGCATCCCTGCGGGTGCGGATGCCTCCAGAGGCCTTTACCCCGAGACGATGCCCGACCGACTTCCGGAGCAGCATAACGTCCTGTGCCGTTGCTCCTCCCGAGGAGAAGCCCGTGGATGTTTTTACAAAATCAGCTCCTGCTTTTTCGGCGAGGCGGCATGCAGCTATTTTCTGTTTGTCGCTGAGAAGGCACGTCTCCAGGATGACCTTCACGACCGCCTTCTTTTCAACAGCTTCCACGACTGCCCGTATATCCGCAAGGACATAGTCTTCATCACCAGTCAGAAGTCTGCCGACAGAAATGACCATATCCACCTCCTCCGCTCCCTGCCTCACTGCAAGAGCGGCCTCGAAAGCCTTCGCCCCTGAAGCCATTGCTCCAAGGGGAAACCCCACCACCGAACAGACCCTGATCCCGCTTCCCCTGAGTTCTCCTGCGGCGGCAGGGACGAAGGCACCGTTGACACATACGGAGGCAAACCTGTATTGCATGGCTTCTCCGCAAAGACGGCATATATCCGATCCAGACGCATCGGCCTTCAACAGCGTGTGATCTATGTATGGCGCTATTTCGACTCCCGTCATGAGATCCCCCTCCTCAACGGGTTTATTCTAACAGAGCTTCGGGGGAAAAAAAGCGGGGCCGAATTCGGCCCCGCTCCCTGTTGTTGCAATTTTTTCTAGTAACCTACAGGAACTCCCAGGCGCCTGCTGTCCGCGCCGCCGTTCATTCTGCCCTTCGTGTGATCGAAGAGGATACCCTGGGCCGTTCCGAAATAGCCGCCGAAGGGACGAACTTCCAGGTCGTGCCCTCTCAGCTTCAGGTAGTCGACGGTCGACGGGTCAATTCCTTCCTCGATGAGGAGCTTGCCGGCCTTGCCGCCGCCCGCCGGATTGAAGATGCGTGGCTGTTCGATCGCCATGTCCATGGGCATACCGAAATCGACAACGTTCATAATGATCTGGCTGACGGCAGTGATGATGCGCATAGCGCCGGCAGCTCCGATGGTCATGAACGCCCTGCCCTCGGGATCGAGCACGATGGTGGGCGACATGGAAGAAAGCGGCCGCTTGCCGGGTTCGGGAGCATTGACACTTTCCGGATTCTGGGAAAAGTCGTCCATCTGGTTGTTGAGGACGATCCCGTACTCGGGTACTACGACGCCTGAACCGAAGAAGTAGTTCACAGTATTCGTCGATGCAACAATATTACCTGCTGCGTCCACAACAGAGAACGAGCTCGTGGAGATGTGCTTGTTTCCGCCGCCGCCTACAAACTCTGCCTTCTCGGAACCGTCGAAGGGCCAGGGGTCTCCGGCAGGAACGTCCTTCATGACATCGTATTTACGGATCTTGTCAGCAAGCTCTTTCGCGTAGCCCTTGCTCGAAAGCCCGGCAAGGGGAACCTTCACGAACGCAGTGTCAGCCATGTATTTCTGACGATCGGCAAAGACCATCTTCATGCCCTCTGCAAGATAATGAAGGTACTCCGGTGAATTGTGCTTAAGGGCCTTCACGGGGAAGTTCTCCATGATATTCAGAAGCTGGACGATATGCGTACCTCCGCTTGATGCGGGAGGCGTGGAGTAAATTGAGTAGCCCCTGTAGGTTCCGTGCACGGGCTTCTGGACGATCATCTCGTAACCGCGAAGATCTTCCATGCTCATCCTTCCGCCGCTATTGTTCACCGCAGCCACGACAGCTTCGCCTATGGGCCCATTGTAGAAGGCGTCCGGGCCGTCGCTGGCGAGAAGCCTGAAGGCCTTGGCAATACCGGGCTGCTTAAGGATGGTTCCCGTCTCTGCGGGAAGCCCGCCGGGAAGAAAGACGCTGTCAGGGCTGTACTTGCTCAGCTTTCCAAATTCGTCAGTAATGATCTGTGTCTGCATAGGATGGACTTCAAAGCCCTCTTCCGCAAGACGGATCGCAGGTGCGGCGACTTCGGCGAAGGACATGGTGCCGTATCTCTCCAGGGCGGTGAAAATACCCTTAACGATACCGGGAACGCCGACTGCCTTGCCGCCAAGGACCGATTCCTTTGCTTTCTTCGATTCCTCGGAAGCATACATGTCCCTCGTGGCGGAAAGAGGAGCAACCTCGCGGTAATCGAGCTCCACGACCTCACCTGTTTCGGCGAACCTGATGGTTGTGAAACCGCCGCCTCCGATACCTGAAGCATTGGGTTCCACCACGTTCAGTGCGAGCATGGTGGCGATGGCAGCATCAATGGCATTGCCGCCGTTCTGGAGTATCTCGACCCCTGCCTTTGATGCAAGTTCATGGGCTGACGATACCATGCCGTTTTCCGAGTAGACCTCGTTTGCGTCCACTGCGAATGCGGCTCCCGCTGAGAGAAGCAGTGCAAAAACAACTACCGCAATTATTCCTTTTCTCACTAAAAGCACCTCCTTGAATTGTGTGTTCATCTAATTGACCGAAAAGCCTGCGCTGAGACTTCGTTCGGGAATCACCTCCCCTTCTTCAAAAGAGGTTCCCGCTACTTGACCGGGGAGAGGAAGGATCCCACTCCCTTTTCCTCCAGTTCTTTCATTCCCGGTACTCCTTCCACGAGTACTCCCTGTTCCTCATAAACTAAGTCCAGGTTGTCCAGGAACGAAAGTATCGAATCAGCATGCCTGCCTACCCTGTACTCCATTGTCTGTTTTCCGTCGTACGGGATGTAAAGCCGCCCAAGACCGAAAGCCTTTACATACGCCTTGTCTTCTCCCGTAAGTGCCAGTTTCTCGTTGGTCCTTCCGCGAAGCCTTCCCTGAACGGGGTTGCCTGTTTCCATAAGGATCGGCATGGTCTCGGTATAATCACCCCATTCACGGTGAGTCAGTCCCCTGAGGTTTTTCGGAGACGGCTCAAGCCGCATGGTGATCCCCTTCATTTCCAGGTCCATTGCTGCCATTGCCGCAAGTTCCATGCTCCGTTCATGGGCGACGATCGCGTTGACCACAGGATATTCAGGAGAAGCTTCATGAAGGTCAAAGGCAAGGTCGACGTTTTCTTTCCTCACCAGTTCCGTAAGGGCATAGGCGAGTCTTTCCGTGAGAGAACCATCGGGAACTCCCGGGTAACAGCGGTTCAAATTTCCCCGTTCTTTTCCCGGAAGCTGCTGCCCGGAGGCCGGATGGATGTAGATATCCGGTGACGGCCACTCGTGTACCGTATTCGTGAGGCGGGAGCCGAAACGGAACACCCGTTTCCCCCCGTCGGCGGTCGTGAAGGAGATGCTCTGGGGATGCCCTTCCTGGGGGGAGTTATGGCTGAACCCCATGATATTCGCCTGTGGAACAACGATAAGTCTTCCCTTGGTCACCTTTGCTGTTTCAAGGAAAAGTGTTGCGGTGACCATGGAGGAAGGTTCCGTAGGGTGGGTACCGCCCATGATGAAAACAGTTCCGCCTGGAGTTTCCCCTTCCTGAATGTACACCGGCGTGTCAGCCGGAGTATTGCGTATTCCATCGAACCAGTCCGACAGCATTTTCTTTTCAAAACCCGGAGCAGGAACGAAAACATCTTCCTTCCACATGGCCCTGAAATTCATTCCCGCAAGCCAGGAGGCTCCGAGGGCGAGAATAAGGAGCAGGGCGGCGGTAAGCGGAGTTCCTTTAAGCTTCATCG
>JAAYJB010000451.1 GCA_012523155.1 Synergistaceae bacterium
AGATCAGCGCGGGAACACTTGGAGGGATCAGGTAGCCGAGGAAGCTCGAGGAGCAGAGAAGGGCAGTTGTATATTTCGGTTCGTATCCGTACTTTTTCAGACGGGGGACCAACAGCGGGATGAGGGCTGAAATGCAGGGTACTGACGAGCCCGTTAAAGCGCCAAGGAAGACGCTCGATACTATTCCGACGAGCTCCATCCCTCCACGGATGCGTCCCACCAGGGCGTATGAAAAACGGACAATCCGGTCTGCAAGCCCTGCGTCAGAGATAAGACTGCCGGCATAGACAAAAAAAGCGATGGCCATGACAGTGGCACTGTTGAGAGCATGGTAAAAAGTTCCTGAAATAAAGGTGTAATTCATTCCGTCGGTTATCAGTCCCAATATAGGGGCTCCAAAAAAAAGCCAGGCGATCGGAATGCCGAAAAACATACCACCGATAAAAACCGATATTGCTGTTGCCAGACCAAGACTCATTCTTTCGCACCCCCGCTGCAAAGCCGGTAAAGATCTATGGCTTGTAGAACAGTATTATGAATGATATGAAAAACACACAGGATGAACATGACAAAAATTGCTTCCACCAGCCAGCTGGTATTGAACCAGGGAACCAGAGTCGCCCATTCGTCGAATTTCAGCGCCCTCAGAAAGTAGGCGTAGAAAATCGGCATTAAAAGCCAGATAATCCCGAGGCATGCAATATTGATAATAATTTTGATGAACTTAGAAGACTTCTCCCCCCTGAACATCCGTTCGACAAAAACATCGACAGCAGTGTGGGCGTCCTCTCTCGTTGTTATCGCTATGGAAATGATAGCTGCCAGAACGAAAATGTTGAGAACGAGGTCAGAAATCCACATGATTTCAAAATGCAGCCAGTATCTGTTCACGATCTGAATTACAGTAAACACTGTGGCAAAGATGATACCGAAAGCGCACAGCAGGTTTTCAAGAAATGTGATCAGCGCAACAAAGGAAAAATACAGTTTTTTCATGCGTATTGCTCCTCTTTCTTTTAAAAAGTTTCTTTTTCTTAATGAAGGATTGGCCGCGCCGCATAGCCCGGACACGGCCAATCCTGTGTCAAGAGGCCTGGAAGCCTGTTGCTGCTGTTATGGTTCTTTTACTTTTTTTTAGCTGCAGCCTGGACCCTGACCGCATCGAGTTCGGCCCGTATTTTCTCGCCCATTTTCTGGCCGGGCCAATGCTTATCAAGCCACGGGTCGCAAAGCTCCTCCCATATTGCGGCCATATTGGCCTTTTCGCGCCAGACCGCCTTTTCCTCATCGGTGAGCCAGGTGATAGTAAGATTCGGATAGTCTTTCTGGAGTGTCTTAATATAATTCTGCTCCTCCGCCTCGTACAGGTCGTTCAGGTACTGCTCGGCTTCGGCTCCGGCTTTGTAGATCGCTTCCTGGTACTTCGGATCGAGGCTGTCCCAAAGTTCCTTGTTGATGACCACGTTGTTGGCGTCCCAGTTCAGCAGCCCGTGGGTATAGTGTTTCAGGACCTCGGCATGGCGCTCCTCAACGAGGGAGGGCCACATGGACCAGCATCCGTCAACGACACCGCGGGCAAGCGCATTATATACTTCTGCCCATGGAATTGTCTCCATGGTCATGCCTGTTCCGGAACCCATGTTTCCGAGGCAGCGCACGGAAGCGAGAGACGAAGAAACCCTCATTTTGAGGTTTTTAAGGTCGTCGGGGTGCTTCAGGGGACGCTGGTTGTTTCCGAGCCCGTATGCTCCCTGTGCGCAGCTGAAAAGCATCTGGACTCCGACCTCGTTCCATGCGACCT
>JAAYJB010000074.1 GCA_012523155.1 Synergistaceae bacterium
CAGAGCTATTACATAAAATGCTTCAACATATCGAAAAAGCGATGATTCGGGATACCTCCTTCAGGTGTCCGGCAACAGAGAGGAGCGTTCAGCGGCTGAAAGGCGCTCCGGCCGGGTGAGCGGGGGTAAAAAGCCCGATGAGCTGAAATGGAAAGGAACGGCCGTCAATACGGCCGGATCTCCGGAGTACATTTCCGGTCGGGGCCTCCGTCACAGGGTCCGAGAGGGGCATGGAATAGGCATGCCCAATTAGGGTGGTACCGCGAGTTACGGCTCGTCCCTTTGGGGACGGGCCTTTTTTTATACCCGAAAAAAACAGGAGGTGCGGAGATGTTTGGAGGAACAGGTACAGCGGTGGTGACTCCCTTTAAAGAGGGCAGCGTAGACTATGAGAGTTTCGGAAAATTCCTGAACTGGCAGATCGAAAGCGGAGTGGAGTTCCTCGTGGTCCTTGGGACTACGGGTGAGAGCCCGACGGTTTCAGCGGAGGAGAGGGCGGAGATCATTACGTTTGCCGTGAAGACGGCTGCGGGAAGGGTTCCCGTGGTTATCGGGACGGGCAGCAATTCTACGGCCCACACCATCGAGATGTCACGGCAGGCGGAGGCCCTGGGAGCGGACGGGGTGCTCGTGGTGGCCCCCTATTACAACAAGCCTACCCAGGAGGGGCACTACCAGCATTTCAAGGCGACGGCGGCTGCCATCAAGATCCCCCTCATCGTCTACAACGTACCCGGCCGTACCGGGACGAACATCCTTCCCGAGACGGTGCAGCGCCTCAGCAGGATCCTCAATATTGCAGGCATCAAGGAAGCGGCAGGAGACATGGCACAGATCGACATGCTGGTCCGGCTCATCAAGAAAGACCGGCCGGATTTCGCTATCCTTTCCGGGAACGACGATCAGGCGTTCCATCTCGTGAACAGCGGAGGCGACGGTGTTATTTCCGTGCTCTCCAACGTAATGCCCAGGGAGACGTCGGATATGATCCGCCTTGCCCTCGCCGGAGAGGTGGAAAAGGCAAGGGAACTCCATCACAGGATGTTCCCGCTCATGAAGAACCTGTTTGTAGAAGCGAATCCCATACCGGTGAAATACGCTGTGAACTGCCTCGGGCTCTGCAGCAACGAGCTTCGTCTTCCGCTGGTGCCGGCGTCGGAGAAATGCATGGCCGTCATCGATGCTTCCATGAAGGAGTGCGGGGTGGGGGCATGAAGTACGGACTCGTGGGGGCGTCGGGGCGCATGGGAGGGGAGATCCAAAGGATCTTCGCCGCCCATGAGCTCTGCTACACCCTCGATGTCACCGGAGAGACGAGTGAAGGTGTCCCGGAGGTGCTGATCGATTTCTCCCAGCCTTCCGCTCTCGGTACGACGATCGCTGTTGCCGGGAGATACTCATGTTCCCTGGTGCTTGGCACCACGGGGCTTTCCGAAGCACAGCTGGAAGAAGTGAAGGATCTTGGGCGTTCCGTGCCTGTTGTGCAGAGCTTCAACTTCGCCGCCGGAGTGACACTTTTCAAGATGATCCTTCGGGAATTCGGACCACTTTTTTCGGACTGGGACGTGGAGATCTGCGAGACGCACCACAACAAAAAGAAGGACGCCCCTTCGGGGACTGCGATCCTTCTCAGGGATGCCCTGGGAAGGGATTGCCCGGCACATTCACTTCGGATGGGCGGAGTACCCGGAGACCACTCCGTCATATTCGCCAGCGAGGGAGAAGTGTTCTCACTCACCCACAGGGCCATATCCAGAAGCGTCTTCGCGTACGGCGCCCTCCGGGCGGCTGAATTTGCCGTCGCTGCACAGCCCGGCTTCTACTCTTTCGAGGAGGTTCTCACATGCAGACGGAAGACATCATAAGGCTCATTAAGGAATCGAAGAAAAAAACGCCTTGTACGGCCTTCATATCCGGTGACCTGGAGGGATTCCAGGCGGAAGGACTCGTCTTTGTCGGGGGGAGAGATTTCGGGATCCTCTCGGGAGACAGGTCGGAAATAGAGAGGATCCTCGGGGAGAATGCCCCGAAGATACGGTCGGTCCACATGGAAACGTCGGCCAGGAATTCCGCTGTCCCCCTGGCGGACCTCACGAAATATGAAGCGCGCATCGAGCCCGGGGCGGTTATACGGGACATGGTGGATGTCCGCAAGGGCGCCGTGGTCATGATGGGCGCAGTGATCAACATAGGCGCGGTGATCGGCGAACGGACCATGATCGACATGAACGTCGTCGTGGGCGGCAGGGCACAGATCGGTGCCGACTGCCATATCGGGGCAGGAGCCGTGGTTGCGGGAGTCATCGAGCCTCCCAGCGCCGTGCCTGTGGTCATCGAGGACAGGGTCCTGGTGGGAGCCAATGCAGTCATCCTTGAAGGAGTCCGCATAGGTGCCGGGGCAGTGGTAGCAGCCGGTGCAATAGTGACGAAGGATGTACCCCCGAGGACGGTGGTTGCAGGTTCTCCGGCGAGGATCATCAAGGAAGTGGACGGGAAGACCGAATCGAAGACGGAGATCGTGCAGGATCTCCGGAATCTTAAGTAGCCCGGGAAAGCGGCAGAGGAGAGGACCGGAAGTGATCGTACAAAAATATGGCGGATCGTCAGTTGCCACTCCTGAAAAGATCAGGGGTGTGGCTGAAAGGATCAGACAGAGGGTTGACCGGGGTGAAAAGCTCGTGGTGGTTGTCTCGGCCATGGGAAAAACCACCAATTCACTTATCGCCCTGGCGGAGCAGGTCTCACAGGAACCATCTCCAAGAGAACTCGACATGCTGCTCTCCACAGGAGAGCAGATGACGTCGGCCCTTCTCGCCATGGCACTCTGCGACATGGGAATACAGGCCCTCTCCTATAATGCCTTCCAGCTGGGGATGACCACAACGGGTGGTTTCACGAATGCACGGATCATGGACCTGAACCTGAGCAAGCTGAAAACCCAGCTCAATTGGAGGAACGTTCTCGTGGTTACAGGATTCCAGGGAATTACCCCGGAGGGAGATGTCACGACCCTCGGCAGGGGAGGATCGGATACCTCCGCCGTTGCCATAGCGGCAAAATGCGGCTGTCGCTGTGAAATCTACAGCGATGTGGCGGGAGTGTACACATGCGACCCGAACAGGTGCAGGGGAGCCCGCAAGCTCGAATATATCACCTACGACGAAATGCTGGAGCTTTCCTCCCTGGGGGCCAAAGTGCTCCATTCAAGGGCGGTTGAAATAGCAAAAAAATACTCGGTGGACCTTTACTGCGCCTCCACCTTCTCCGATGAAAGGGGGACCCATGTAGTGAATTCCCTTCCCGAATGGCTTGAGCAGCCGGTAGTATCGGGCGTGACCACGGACAACAACCAGACCCGTGTGAATATTTCCCGCCTTCCCAGGTCGGCATCGGTCATGAGCACACTTTTTTCCGGGCTTGCCGGAAAAGGGGTAAACGTTGATATGATCTCAACGGTCAATGAAAACGGCCATTCCCATCTCACGTTCACAGTCGTGGATGCCACGGAAAAGACTGTTCTGGAGACAGTACGGGAAAGCCTCGCGCCCTGGGAGGGCTGGTCCGTTTCCGCAGACAGGAACGTGGTCAAGGTATCTGCCGTGGGTGTCGGCATGAAATCGGCCCCGGGAGTCGCTGCGCGGTTTTTCTCCGCCCTTGACCGAAAGGGCATCAGCATGCTCGGCACCACGACGTCGGAGATCAAGATATCCGCACTTGTCTCCAGGGACGAAGGCGACGAAGCCCTTCGTGCGCTTGTCGAAGAGTTCGGTCTCGTGGAATGACGGCCATGCTTGCTCCTGTTTACTCGCCCTGCGGACTTTCAGTGGAGCGTGCCGAGGGCATGCGGCTCTACACGGACAGGGGGATGTTCCTTGACGGCTATGCGGGCATCGGCGTGCTGCCTCTCGGGCACAGCCACCCGGACGTGGTTCGTGCGATAGCGGAAAAGGCGTCGCGGTTCACCCATCTCTCCAATTATTTCCTCGACCCCGACGCCGTCGAAATGGCGGATACACTCGTCTCGAAAACGGGACGGCCGGGAGAAGTGTACTTCTCCAATTCAGGTGCCGAGGCAAACGAGGCGGCACTCAAAGCTGTCAGAAAACACCGGAAAGGGGTCGTGGTCTCCTTCGAAGGGAATTTCCACGGCCGGACCATGGGGGCGCTCTCGATCACGTGGGGGCCTTCCATGAGAAAACCCTTTGAACCTCTCGTTCCCGGCTGCGTGTTTCTCCCCCTGAACGGAAGCATGCTACTGGACTTCGCTGAGGCCTACGATGTTGCTGCCGTGTTTCTCGAGTGTATCCAGGGGAACAGCGGGGTCATCCCCATCCCTGAAGAGCTGGCCGAAGCAGCGAAGACCCTGCAGCGGGAGAAAGGCGTTCTTGTGGTTGCCGATGAGATCCAGGCGGGGCTTGGGAGGACAGGGAAATTTTTCTGCTTTGAACATCACGGCCTGGAACCGGATATTGTGACTATGGGCAAGGGCATCGGCGGAGGGCTGCCCCTGGGTGCGGCCGTCTTCTCCGGCTGGTCGCCCTTCGGGGCCGGAGACCACGGATCGACATTTGCCCCGAATCCTGTGTCACTGGCTGCCGGAAATGCCGTGCTTTCCCATCTCACCCCGGAGTTTATCGAGGATGTGGACCGGAAGGGAATTTTCTTCAGGGAGAAGCTCGCAGCACTTCCCTGGGCAAAGGAGGTTCGCGGCAGGGGGCTTATGATCGGCGTGAGCACTGAAGATGCCGCCGGGGTCAAAGAGAAGGCGTTTGACCGGGGGGTCCTTCTCAACGCCGCCGGCGGAGGAATACGTTTTCTTCCCTCCCTTGCAGCCACGGAGGCCGAACTGGAGGAAATGGCAGAGCGGCTTGATTTCTAGCACGCATCGGGATCAGGGGAGTGGACCAGGAAACGCCCGCATTCCCTGAAGCCGAACTTCCTGTACATGGGGAAGCCCATGGGCGAGGCCTGAAGGGTCACAGCGGAGCAGCCCGCCCCTTTCGCCTCATCCAGGACCGATTCAAGCAGTACCTTCCCCAGTCCTCTTCCCCTGAAAGACCGGACCACCGAAAAGTAGTACAGACCGGCCGTGTCCCCTGCAATGGAAAGCATGGCCGTACCCGCGGCGGTATTCCCGGAGAAGACGGCCGTGAGCCGGAAAAAACTTTTCTCCGGGGCATTGAGCATGGATGACGTGAACCGGGTAAAGGCCTCGCCATGTTCCGCGCCCGACCCGAACCCCTCAAGTGAACACAATGCCCACAGTGACGCCTCACCGCTGTCCGTGACGTGTTTGACAGTGATGCCTGAAGGGTGATCCCTTCGTTCCGGAAGGTCCGCAAGGGAATAAAACATGGCGGGGGGAGCACAGCGGCGCGGAAGGCCGTCACCTGCGATACGTTCAGATTCCTTGATATTGTCGTCACCGGGCGGCACCCACCACGTGAACGGCATTCCCTTCTTCCGGAAGAAAGACCGTGC
>JAAYJB010000452.1 GCA_012523155.1 Synergistaceae bacterium
AGGAGGAAAACATCATGAAAAGATTCACCGTTTTTGCTTTGGCGCTGATGCTTCTTATTATCGGCGGAGTTGCTGCTCATGCATCAGTCCAGCTCAATTTCTCCACGGGATCCATGGGAGGAGGCTTTTACGCCATCGGCGGCGGCCTTGCAGACTTCATCACAAAACATGCTCCGGGAGTAGAGGTTACTGCGGTCACCTCGGGCGGAGTGAACGAAAACATCAACCGGCTCGATTCAGGTCAGGCAGAGATCGGCATGCTGAACACCATCGACCCGCCCCTGGCATTTGAGGGAAAACCACCCTACAAAAAGACTTTTAACAAGATGAGGGGCATGGGTATTCTGTATCTTCAGTACGGTCAGCCCTACACACTTGCATCCACAGGAATCAAGACCTACCTCGATCTTAAGGGGAAGGTCGTCTGTGCGGGATCCCCAGGCGGATCGATGCATCAGCAGTTCTTTGACTGGGTCCGGGCCCATGGAATTGATCCGGAGAAGGATTTTAAAAAGGTCGTCTATCTTCCCGCGAGAGAGGCCATGGAAGCCCTGAAGGCAGGACAGGTCGATGCGGTCATGGAGGTTTCAACACTTCCGACTCCTACGATCTCCGAACTTGCGCTTACACACGACCTTGTTCTTATCACGTTTGCCCCCGGATACAGGGACAAGCTGATCGCCGAAAAACCCCAGTACCTTCCTCTTTCTCTTCCCGCCGGCACATATAAAGGCGTGGATGCGGACGTTGAAACCGTGGGCTCCGGCGCCATGTGGGGGGTCCGGGCCGACGTTGATGAAAACGTGGTGTTCGAGATGGTAAAAGCTGCCTACAGCCCGGAGGGGCTGAAGTATATGGGCAAGGTCCACGCAGCGGGCAAAGGGATGTCTCTCGAGAACGCAGCCAAATGGATACCCATTCCCCTTCACCCGGGAGCAGAGAAGTTCTTTAAAGAATCCGGAGTGCTGAAGTAGGGAAATTTCGTTTTTGCTGCCGGGCGCATGTACCCGAAAATGCGCCCGGCTTTTTGAAAGGAGCCGTCCCAATGGAGAAGCGCAGTACACAATCTGACAACACAAGCATCGAACGGTCTTTTTCGGGTATTCCCCTTCATTTCGTCAACTTAGGCCTGGCATTCCTCTCTTTTCTCATTCTGTACTGGACCGTCTTCATAGGAACCGACGTGGTGATAAAACACGCCGTCTTCCTGATGACGGTCTGTATTCTCACGGCTGTCATTTACCCGTTTTCGCGGAACCGGGAATACCGGCGCTTCTCCTCCGGAATGGATATTCTCGTTATCGTCCTGGCCGTTTCTGCATCCCTTTACGCAATGTACGACTACAACGAACGGTTTATGCGCCTCGGGAGTCTCGAACCTCTCGACGTGATCATGGGAACGGCAATGATTCTTGTCACGCTAGATATCGGGCGCCGGGTCATCGGATGGGCACTGACATCAGTCTCGCTGGTGCTTCTGGCATACGCCTTTTTCGGCAACCTTATCCCCGGGGCATTCGGACACAGGGGAGCCGACCTTGCGGGTGTGGTCAACAGTATCTATGCAGGTCTGGAGGGTTTCTACGGGCTTTCCGCCCGAATGATGATCCTGTATGTAGCTCCCTTCATCATATTCGGCGCCTTTCTTGAAAAGACAGGAGCAGGTGAATTCTTCATCCGCCTTGCCTTCGCCCTGACGAAAAACACCGTGGGAGGACCGGCAAAAGCAGCTGTTATAGGCAGCGCCATGATCGGCTCCATCTCGGGGAGCGCTATCGCGAACGTTTCCTCGACAGGCGTATTCACGATACCGATGATGATCAGGGTAGGGTACAAGCCCCATGTCGCAGGAGCAGTCGAAGCCGCCGCATCCACCGGCGGACAGATCATGCCTCCCATCATGGGAGCGATCGCCTTCCTGATGGCCGAGTTTACCCAAATTCCGTACATTACCATCGCCACGGTTGCGACAACACCGATCCTCCTCTATTTCGCCACGGTTTTCCTCTTCATACACTTCGAAGCGAAAAAAGAAAACATCGGACGGGCAGACGCGGAAAATATCGAACCTGTCGGAACCGTACTCCGGGACGGCTGGCACTACTTCTTCGCACTCGTTCTTATCGTCGTTGTCATGGCCATGGGGTATGCCCCCGGCACCGCGGCGCTTGCTGGAATAGGCGCTCTCCTGATCACGCACACATGTAAAAAGCGGAAGATCGACGGGAAAAATTTCTACGAGTGCATGGTTCTCGGAGGAAAATATCTCCTCAGCATCGGGAGCCTCACCGGCTGCATCGGCATTATTCTCTCCATAGTCGGCCTGACCGGAATCGGGCTAAAATTTTCCTGGTTCTTCTCGGCTCTGTCTCACGGGAGCCCATTCATTGCCATCATTCTCGTCTGCCTTATCTCCACGGTTCTCGGCATGGGGCTGGCAAGCAGCGCCGCGTACATCATCACCGCAATATCCGTCGGCCCGGCACTGTTGGATATGGGCTTCCCGCTCATGGTGGCCCATTTCATCATGATCTGGTTCAGCATCAACTCGGAGATAACGCCCCCGGTAGGACTGGCGGCAATTGTCGCGGCGGGGATCGCAAAGGCCGATCCCTGGAAAACCATGTTCACGAGCTTTAAATTTTCCAAGGGGCTGTACATCCTCCCCTTTCTCTTCTACTACCGTCCGGAAATGCTGCTGCAGGGCTCCCTTCTTGATTTTTCCATTACAACCGTTGTCGTCATGTTTGCCCTGACGAGTCTGGCCGCTGCCATAGAGGGATACCTGAGCACCTCCCTTTTCATATACGAACGGGTACTCCTCTTCCTTTGTGCCGGTCCCCTTTTCATACCGGGAAGAATCTGGGACGCCCTCGGAGTTTCCATTTTTGCCCTCGTCTTTTTCCTGCAGAAACGAAGGGCACGGAATGTTCAATTCGCCCGCTGACAGAGAGAAAATAAACCGACACTATAAATGTCATTCAACAGGCAAAGTCAGCAAGGCGGGCCTTTCGGCCCGCCTTGCTGACTGTAAGAAAACCGCAAACAGCGAGAAAAAATGGGGGTCCTCCTGTCGGGACTCAGTTCAGGGCAGACCGGAAAGAGGACTGAAAAAACGCCTCTTTTTTCTGCCCCTGATTTCAATTATCTTTCGGATTTAAAAAGGGCTTCTCTTCGAATATGGCATCACTATAGCGGAACATATAGCGGAACAGATGATTGACAATTCTCTACGCACAGGATATCCTGAATTCGGATCTGCTGGTTGAGCTTGGCCGAGCAGCTAATATATTTTTTCACAAAATAGTCTGTAGACTTCAAAAACCAAAAGACACCCGAATCAAGCTCAAACAGGGAAGATTCCAATCGGCTTCAATGATCCGCAATATCCATAAAACTCTTTCTAAGGAGGAAAATGGCATATGAGAAAAT
>JAAYJB010000453.1 GCA_012523155.1 Synergistaceae bacterium
ATCTCCCTGCTCATGTCCATGGCGATGGGGCCGCTGATGCCGAAGTGGGTCAGAAGCAATTCCCCGAAACGCTCTGAAATCTTGACCCCGTCCAGAAACAGGGAAAGGGAAACATTTTTCAGGTTGAGCCCTCTTGCAGGGAGAGGCCATTTGTCCCTGAGCTTCACCGGGCAAAGCGCAGGCTTCGGAGTGATGATCGTGTGTCCTGCTCTCTGTGCGAAACGATAGCCGTCACCGCTGGAGCCTGTTTTTGGAAATGATTTGCCCCCGGTACATATGATGAAGGCATCGCCTTCCACTTCCTGTCCACGTAATATAAACCGCTTCGCCCTTCCGTTGCGGAATTCGAGGTTGAGAGCTTCCCGGCTTCTGTAGATTTCGACCCGCCCCTCTTTCAGGTAGTCAATGAGGCAGTTGATTACCTTTTCCGAACCACCTTTCTCCGGAAAGATACGTTTTCCCCGCTCCATAACTGTTCGGAGTCCTCTTTTTTCAAAAAAGAGCAGTGTTTCCCGCGGGCCGAAACGGGAAAAAACCGAATAAAGGAATTTTCCTTTTTTGCCGTAAAAGGAGAGGAAACGGTCAATGTCCTCCTCCCCATTGGTAATATTGCACCTGCCTTTTCCGCTGAGGATCAGTTTCGCGCCGAGGGCCTGGTTTTTTTCCACGAGAATTACCCTGGCACCGCACTCTGCAGCGCGTCCGGCAGCAATAAGACCTGCCGCTCCTCCTCCGATCACAACTACTTTCGGGGAAGTCATGATTTTTTTCCCTTTCCCTTGTTCTTCATGGAGAGGGCAATGCGCTTCCGCTCAAGGTCAACTTCAAGGACGGATACACGGATTTTTTGCCCCGGGTGGAGCTCGGCGGGGGTTTTGGATGGGAGGTGTTTTTTGTGAACGAGCCCGTCCTGGTGTACGCCGATATCCACGAAGACTCCGAATGATGTGGTGTTGGTCACCACCCCGTCAAGCTCCATTCCCGATGCCAGGTCTTCGATCTTTTCCACACCCTCCCTGAAGGAAAACACTTCGAATGTATCCCTGGGATCCCGTCCGGGTTTTTCCAGTTCTTTCATAATATCAGCCAGGGTTGGGAGTCCGACGTCGCCTGAAACATATCGGCTGGTATCTATTTCTTTTCGTTTTTCCGCATTTTTCAGAAGTTCTTCAACAGAGCAATCGAGGTCTGAAGCCATTTTTTCGACCAGGGTGTACCGTTCGGGGTGGACAGCACTGGCGTCGAGAGGTTCCGGGCCTCCTGTCACCCTGAGAAACCCGGCGGATTGTTCGAAGGTCTTCGGCCCGAGGCGCGGAACTTTAAGGAGTTCGCGCCTTGTTGGGAACGGGCCGTTGGTTTCCCTGTAATTTACTATCTGGGAAGCCATCCCCGCGGTTATCCCTGACACAAAGGAGAGAAGCTCCGGGCTTGCTGTGTTCAGATCGACTCCCACGGCGTGAACGCATGATTCAACAACCGTCTCGAGAGCGTTTTTCAGCTCCTTCTGGTCCACGTCGTGCTGGTACTGCCCGACACCTATTGATTTAGGGTCAATTTTCACGAGTTCAGCAAGGGGATCGAGGAGCCGCCGTCCTATAGAAACTGCTCCCCGAACGGTTATATCATGATCCGGAAACTCCCGCCTGGCGATTTCCGAAGCCGAGTAAACTGAGGCTCCGCTTTCGTTCACCATGGTTATGATAACCGATGACGGCAGCCCTATTTTTTTGAAGAAACGCTCTGTCTCTCTACCCGCAGTTCCGTTCCCGATAGCTGCTGCTTCAATTTGGTACTTTTCAACTGCAGCCCTTATGATCGCAGCGCTTCCATCCTCATCCCGCTTTGGAGGATGAGGAAAAATAACACCGTGATGAAGAAGTTTCCCCTGCCTGTCGAGGCAGACGAACTTGCAGCCTGTCCTGAAACCGGGGTCCACTGCGAGGATGTTTTTCGGACCCAGCGGGGGAGCGAGGAGCATTTCCCTGACATTTCTCGCGAAAACAGAGATCGCCTCCCGGTCAGCTTTCTTTTTGAGGGCATTTCTCAGCTCTGTTTCCATGGACGGTGCGAGCAGTCGCCTGTAGCCGTCTATGACAGACTCTTCCACAATACGTGAATCAGCTGATCCACCTGTGACGAACAGCTTCTTGAGAATTCTCAGAGCTTCTTCTTCAGGGGGAAGGATGGACAGGCTCAGGAATTTTTCCTTCTCACCCCTGAACATGGCGAGTATCCTGTGAGAAGGAGCTGGTGCGGCTGGTTCCTCCCAGTTGAAGTAGTCCCTGAAATTAGTTCCTTCTTCCTCTTTACCCCTGGAAACTGCGCTTTTTATCCTGCCCTTCCTTCCAAAAAGCAGCCTGATCCTGCTCCGTGCCTCGCCGTTTTCGCTGATGCGTTCAGCGATAATATCCCGTGCTCCCTTGAGGGCCTCATCTGCTGAAGAAACCCCTTTTTCTTCGGAAACGAACCGTCCGGCGATTTCTTCGGGAATAAGTCCCTTTTGTTCAAGAATTCGTTCGGCGAGAGGGAGCAGTCCTTTCGCAGCCGCATCTGAGGCTCTTGTTTTCCTTTTCGGTCGGTAGGGGAGATAGGCATCCTCGAGCGATGTCATGGTAACTGCAGCGTTGATTTTCGCTTCTAGTTCAGCCGTCAGCAGATCCCGTTCCCTGAGGGACGATAGAATGGCAGCCTTTCTTGTTTCAAGTTCTTCAAGGCGTGTATACCGTTCCTTGATCGAGAGAATGACCTCCTCGTCCAGGGATCCGGTCGCTTCTTTTCTGTACCTTGCTATAAATGGTATTGTGGCATCCTCTTCAAGCAGAGAGAGGACAGCGTCTACGGATTTCCGGGAAAGCTGAAGCTCTTTTGCGACTCTGAATGCGAGTTCAGGGTTCATTTACTGCCTCCGGTTATTTTTTTCCATTGTAGCACGGTACAGGAAAAGACGGGGCGTATCGTGGTAGAATCTGCCTTGAATAGGAGAGATGTCAATGACTTACAAATGGTGGATGCCTCTTTACGGAGTTTTCTTCGGAATTTATATTCCCAGGGAGTTCCAGTACCTGAAGGGAAAAGTCATTCTTCACCTCGCTGATACTCCATCGACCTTTTACTGTGCCGTCAGGAGACTTGTCCACACACTGGAGCCAATATATGTGATCCATACCGGCGATCTTGCGGATGATGTAAAACTCGAACTGAACCCCGGCGATCTTCAGCGATATCGCAGGAAACTGGTTGAACTCAGGAGCGCTATTTCTCCCCGGGAAAACAGGAAACTGGTTATAGTTACCGGTAACCATGACGACGAAATGAGTGTGCGGGACATTTTTCCTGACGCCATGGTTTTTCTCGGGAAGGGACGGATCGAAATAGAGGGTGAGGAGTACAATTTGAGTCACGACAGGAATGGCCTGGAGGGACCGCCAGCCCGGTTTAATCTGTTCGGCCACGAACCTTCCGGTGATGAAACGGATGACAGTCACTATTTTTTAAACGGTGTTAATGCTGTACATATTATTTCCCCGGCTTCCGGGGCAGTGTACTGCTTGCCTTATCCGGGCTATGTCAATGACGGGAGGCTCCTTAGGAGAAAAAGGGGGCTCTGATCAGGAAAGGAGGGGTCGTCTTGCTTTCTATTGTCCGTGGTGGTCCGCGCATCATGTTTATGAGAGGTGTCGAAGACGGTTTTGAAAAAGCCCTTTCCGGAAAATTCACTTTTCACGAATATCCTGTGCTTGAGGATGCTTACAACAACGCTGGAGAGGGACAGTCAATGATTCTGCTTGGAAGACCGGGGCGCGGGATGAAACGCCGGTTTCTGGTGGTTGATTCGCTGTCTGACGAAATCCTTGCCTTTTTATTGAATAGAAAAAATGCCCCGGTTCCCAAATACGTTCTCATGATGCCGAGAACGCTTCTGTTCAGGATATTCGGTGAAAAAGAACGGGTCATCAACCAGATCGCCGCAGACTACGGGGCAAAAAAAGGAAAATTCGGCTCCCTTCTCCGTCCGTCGCGGAGGGGGAGCATTGCAGTCTGTTTTACAGCAAGCCCGCTGAACAGGCCTCTGTCTTTTGAGAATATTATGGACGACATCCTTCACATCCAGGGAATACCGTACGAAAGCCTTTTCAAATCGCTTCGGAGCAGGGCTCTGTGGTATTTCAGCGAAGGCCTGGAAAACAGGCAGTGGAATGATCTTGAAATACGGATCTACGATTCCTGGGGGTATTTCATGGAGCATTATGAGCGCCTGCGGACCGTTCTAGAAAGCCTTGAGGCGGGGATGGTACTTGGTGAAGGATGGGGAAAGGATTATGCCCATATCCTGATGACTGTGAAGATCTACCGCCTCCGGCTTTTCACTTTTCTTCCTCCGAAAGCTGTAAAAGAAATTCTCATGGGACTTGAATACTCGGCAGATGGTACACGGCTTGCGGATCTTGACCTGTACATGGGAAGAGACAAGATTTCATGGGGCGGGATCGGGCAAAAGGCCGGAGATCGGGGGACACTCGGTTTTTCTTTCCGGGAAAAACTTTTTTCCCGTCTCTTCGAGGAGGACAGAAAAAAACTGCAGGAGTCGGAAGTGCGGATTTTAAACCTCAGAAAAGAGAATACGTGAGATAAGTACCAGATGTATTGCAAAAAAAAAGTTAAAATTGCACTTTTTCCTTGCATAGAACTTGATGTTTCGATTATACTTATTTGAAATGTTGTGGGAACTCTTTTTTCGCAGGCTTTAGGCTTTATGGCGTCATGATCGCGTTTTGTACACTATTCAGGTCGTCAAACAACGAAGGAGGTCTTTTCATGGAAATTCTCAAGGTCTCTGCCAAGTCGCAGCCGAAGTCAGTAGCCGGAGCCATAGCAGCAGTACTGCGGGAAAAGGGGGCGGTTGAGGTTCAGGCGGTAGGTGCCGGCGCTGTAAACCAGTCTGTAAAATCAATTGCAATCGCAAGGGGATACGTCGCTCCGAACGGCATTGATCTTATCTGTATCCCGGCTTTCTCAAAGATTACCATTGAAGATGAGGAACGGACTGCGATCAAGTTCCAGCTGGAATCTCGTTGAGGAATACTCTCCTGTGCGGTTGGGGTTTTCCCCGGCTTGAGAGAAGCCGGGAAATGGTGTGTGTGCTTACTCCGGAACCGGGGCGTTTCCGGAGTAAAAATGGAATGCTTGACAAGGATCCGGGGGAAGAGTATCATCCACGAAAACCAGACTGCATCGAAAGGAGGCTACCGGCTATGACCAATGTGAATATAATTTACACGGCTGCGATATTCGCATGTGCAATGACGATGACTAGCGGTGACCCTCCTGGAGCGGTCGGCGCTTAGATTTTCGTGCGCGTCAGCTTCAGCCGGGGGTCTTCGGAAACGAAGGCCCCCGGTTTTTTTGTACACAAAGAGAGGGCGGCTGGTATGTGGAAAAAAGGGGAAGGTATTGTGCTGAAATTTGGGGGATCGTCCCTGGCAACTCCTGAGCTGATACGTTCGGCAGCGCTTAGGGCGGCATCTTTCGCCGGGCAGGGCCGAAAAACAGCCG
>JAAYJB010000454.1 GCA_012523155.1 Synergistaceae bacterium
ATTTCGGAAGAAATGCTGATTCCCCTGGCTGAATTGTACGGTGTAGCCACTTTTTACGCCCAGTTTCATCTCAAGCCGAGGGGACGCCATATAATCCGCCTTTGCAGGGGAACGGCGTGCCATGTCAGAGGAAGCGCCAAGATAATGGAGCGTCTGATTTCTATGCTCAATATTGAAGAAAACGGTACCACGGAAGACCTCCGATTCACCCTTGAGCCGGTGGCCTGTCTCGGTTGCTGCGGTCTGGCGCCTGTCGTCATGATAGACGACGACACCCATGGCCGTCTAACCGATGACCCGGCAATACTCCAGGCTTTTTTGGACGAATACGTCTAAAATGCTTGAAGATCTCTCCCAGCACATTCTCGATATAGCCGAAAACGGGGTAAACGCAGGAGCCGACTCGATCTCTTTAAAGATCGACGACGGTCCTGAAGAAGTCGTGCTGATTGTATCGGATAACGGAAAAGGCATGGACGAACAAACCTGCCGGTCAGTAGTCGATCCCTTTTTCACTTCGAGAACTGAGCGGAGAGTCGGTTTGGGGCTGCCCTTCCTGAAGCAGCTGGCAGATTTGTGCGGAGGGTCCTTTGCTCTTGAGTCTTTTCCGGGGCTGGGGACAACAGTTTCCGCATCGTTCAGGAAAGACAGCATCGATATGCCCCCCCTCGGAGATATTCCTTCCACCCTTCTTGCGCTCTTCATTGGAAATCCGGATATTTCGTGGATGTACACGCATAAAAGGAACGGAAAAGAGTTCTCGGTCGGAAACAGGGAACTCTCGGAGGCGCTGGGAGGAGGAAACCCCTTTTCTGATCCTTCCCTGGCCCTGGGAATCAAGGATTATCTTCGGGAGAATATAAGCGATCTGTACTCTTGAATTTTTGCCATATTTCTAAAACATTTTCCTAAAAACAGTTTTTATAGGGGTGAAAGATATGACCGGAAAGATACGAAGTCTCGACGACCTTCGAAAACTCAAGGAAAAGAGCGGAGACCTTACTTCCGCCCGTTCTGAAGAGAACAAGGTCAAGATCATCATTGGCATGGGAACATGCGGAATAGCTGCAGGCGCCCGTGAAATAATGAGTGCCGTTCTCAGAGAGCTTGAGACGAGAAACCTCCACAATGTTGCCGTTGAAACGACTGGCTGTATCGGGATGTGCCAGAACGAACCTCTGCTCGACGTCATACGCCCGGGTGAACCGAGGATAACCTATTGCCTTTTGAAGCCCCAGGATGTATCCCGAATCGTTTCCGAGCATGTGGTAAACGGCCGCATCGTCCAGGACAAGCTCTTCGGCAGGGCCGAGTAGGGCGGAAAGGAGGAATACCATGGCATTATATCGTGCTCACGTATTGATATGCCACGGAACCGGTTGTGCCTCCGGGGGCTCTCCGAAGGTCCTGGAAGCTTTCAAGGAGGAACTCCGGAAAAAGAACCTTGAAAAAGAAGTTCTTGTGATAGCCACCGGATGCCACGGCATGTGCGAATTCGGCCCCATCGTGGTCGTCTATCCGGAAGGAACATTCTACTCCCGTGTAAACCCTGAAGATGTCAGCGAGATCGTTGAGGAGCATCTCTACAAGGGAAGAATCGTAAACCGGCTGCTGTACAAGGAGCCTATTTCAGCGGAAAAAGTCTGTCACTATAAGGAGATTCCATTTTACGGAAAACAGCACCGCGTTGTTCTGAGCAACTGTGGATATATAAACCCCGACAATATTGATGAATATATCTCAAGGGACGGATATCAGGCACTGGGAAAATGCCTGACGGAGATGTCATCTGCCCAGGTGATCGATGAAATGAAAAAGTCGGGCCTGCGCGGCCGAGGCGGCGGCGGATTCCCCACCGGGCTGAAATGGAGTTTCTGCGCGGCTTCTCCGGGAGATAAGAAATATGTTATCTGCAATGCCGACGAAGGAGACCCCGGGGCGTTCATGGACCGTTCCATCCTGGAAGGCGACCCGCATGCCGTCATCGAAGGGATGATGATCGGCGCCTACGCCATGGGAGCCGATGAAGGCTATATTTATTGCAGGGCCGAGTACCCGCTGGCCATCAAGAGGCTCCAGACCGCCATCAGACAGGCAACAGACTACGGGCTTCTCGGTGAAAACGTTCTCGGAACTGACTTTAATTTCTCCCTTCACATCAAGGAAGGTGCCGGAGCTTTTGTGTGCGGAGAAGAGACAGCGCTCATGGCGTCCATTGAAGGACAGAGGGGCATGCCTCGTCCCCGTCCTCCCTTCCCTGCGGTCAAAGGACTCTGGGGCAAGCCTACGAACATCAACAACGTGGAAACCTGGGCCAATGTTCCCCGGATCATCCACCAGGGGGCGGAATGTTTTGCCGCCATGGGAACTGAAAAGTCAAAGGGCACAAAAGTTTTTGCCCTTACCGGAAAAGTCAAGAACACGGGCCTTGTCGAGGTCCCCATGGGAATCACCATACGGGAGATCGTGTACGATATAGGCGGAGGAATTATCGGCGACAAGAAATTCAAGGCCGTACAGATCGGCGGTCCGTCGGGCGGCTGCCTTGTTGACGAACACCTTGATATTCCCGTGGACTATGAATCTCTTACCGCTGCGGGCGCAATAATGGGTTCAGGCGGCCTTGTTGTGCTTGACGAAGCAAACTGTATGGTTGATACTGCCAAGTTCTTCCTCGAGTTCACCCAGCGCGAATCCTGCGGAAAGTGCGTTCCCTGCAGAGAAGGCACAAAGAAGATGCTCGATATTCTCACCAGGATAACGGAAGGAAAGGGCGTGCCCGAGGACCTGGACAAGCTCCAGTATCTCGGTGAGCAGATCAAGGCAACCTCCCTGTGTGCACTTGGCGGGACGGCACCCAATCCTGTCCTTACGACCCTGAAATATTTCAGGGAGGAGTACGAGGCGCACATTTTCGATAAGAAGTGCCCGGC
>JAAYJB010000455.1 GCA_012523155.1 Synergistaceae bacterium
ATGCCCTTCCAAAAAGGGGCAAATACTAATAAAGGAGCAGATAGATGAAAAAAAGGACATTTCTTATCATGCTGGTAGTGTGTGCAGTGTCAGTACTGTCTCTTGGAACGCCGCTTCAGGCTTCAGATGAAGGGCAGCCCGTTGTTTTCGCTGATTTCAGCTGGGACAGCGTCCAGTTTCATAACCGGGTGGCAGGTTTCATTCTTGAGCACGGATTCGGCAAAAAGGTGCTTTATTCCTTCACTGAGGAGGTTCCCGGATTCCTGGGGCTTGAGCGCGGTGATCTTCACCTGGCGATGGAAACGTGGGTGGATAATTCTGCGCCCTACTGGGAAAAGGCAAAGAAGAACGGAAAAATGATCAGCCTCGGGAAAAATTTCCAGGATGCACCCCAGGGATGGTATGTTCCAACATACATAATAAAAGGCGACCCGGCGAGGGGGATCGAGCCATCGGCTCCGGACCTGAAGTCTGTCTATGATCTGCCCCGATACTGGAAGCTGTTTGAAGACCCGGAGGATGAAACAAAGGGCCGTTTCCTCAACGGGCCCACAGGATGGCATGTCAGCATCACGAATGCCCTGAAGCTTGAGGCCTACGGCCTTGACAGGCATTTCAACAATTTCCATGCCGGATCGGCATCCGCTCTCGCGGTGGGTATTGCCTCCGCCTATGAGAGAGGGAATGCTGTCCTCGCATATTACTGGGAGCCGACACCACTTCTGGGGAAATACGACATGACGAAACTCGAGGAGCCTCCCTATGATCCTGAAGTATTCAATACCACCGGGGGATGCGACTTTCCCGCGTGCAGGGTCCTGAAGACCGGAAACAGGGAATTCCTTGAGCAGGAGCCGGATATCCGCACCTTCATAGAGCGCTATACGACGACCCTTGAATACACGAACCAGGCACTCGCGTTCATGGAAGACAATGGGCTTACCCATGCGGAGGCCGCCGTGGAATTCCTCAAAAAACATCCGGAACTGTGGCGGAAATGGCTTGATGAGCCCGCGGAAGGGAAAGTGGCTGCGGCGCTCTCGGACATGGGAAAAAAATGATCATAACAGCCGGAAATGGAGGACGGGGGCTTCCCCGTCCTCCATTCGACGATCCTGTCCGAAGTGGAAAAAGGCTGATCGAATGGGCTGAACCTCTTCTTTCCGGGAACGAAACGGCCAGGTCAAAAGAGGCGGCCATGGAGTTTGCCCTCGGGACCGGTCAGGTCCTCCAGAAGGAACTCGACAGGATCAGGAACGACGAGGGCGACCATATCCTGGCCCGGCTGGTTCCCTACTGGGAGGGGTGGTATCTCTCGTCAAGAGATCCTCTTCCCGTTCATTCAAACCCTTTCTACCTGTTCGCTCCCGATTCTCTGCCCCGGGGGTCATGTCCTTACAGGCTGGCAGCCCGCCTGGCCCTGTCGGCGGCAGCATTCTGCATGGAGATCGACAGGGGAACTATCGAACCTGATACATTCAAGGGAGAACCCCTGTGCATGAACGAATATGCAAAGCTTTTCCGGACTTCCCGGATGGCTTTCCCCGGAACGGACCGGCAGGTGACGGGATCGAAAACCGGTCCCGCAGGACGCAGTGTGCTCGTTCTCTCTGGCGGAGTCCCCTTTCTCCTCGAACTGTACTCGGAGGATGGAAGCCTGAGAGATGTGGAGGAGACTGCCCGGCACTTTCGGGAAACTGCAGCCTGTTCCCGTGGCGATTCCCTGCCGGTGGGTCTGATCACAAGTCTTCCCAGGGATCAGGCCGTCCATGGAAGGCGTCTTCTCCTTGAGGGAGGAAAAGACAACGGGCGGCTCCTTTCTCTTGTGGAGGAATCCCTTTTTGTCCTTCGCCTTGACGGTCCGTGCGGTGCACGCCTGGAAGATCAGGCGAGGCATTTTCTCTTTGAAGGCGGCGGAAACGGCTGGTATGAAAAATCTTTCCAGCTGGTTGTCACGGAGGATGGATACGCGGGAGTCAACTTCGAACACGCGTCAAGAGACGGCACTCACGTGGGACGTCTTGTGAAGGAGATACTCTCTCGTGCGCCTTCCGTCGGGGGGTGTGCGTCAGGGCTTTCTGGGCCTGTCCGTCTGCAGTTTGCCCTTTCACCGGAATTCAGGGATTTCCTTTCCGGGATTCCGGAAAAGGCCGGGGCTCTTTCCGGTTCGAGAATACAGACCGTATTGAGCTTTGACGCCTTCGGGACCGATGCGGTAAAATCCGGAAACACAAGCCCTGACGCATTTATGCAGACTGCCATGCTCATGGCTGCCCGGGACCTGTGGGGAGAACGAAGAAGCGTCTACGAATCGGTCCATCTTCGCCGTTTTGCAGGCGGCCGGACAGAGGGGACCCGCCCCCTTACGAAAGAGGCTGCCGCTTTCATTGACGGTTTCCGATCAGGTTTGTCCTCCGATACCCTCAAAAAGATGCTTTTCGAATCGCAGGGGGTCCACAAGGAAAGAATACGTGAATGCCTCGAGGGGAGAGGAATCGAGGGGCACCTCTGGCTGCTGCGGGGAGTGTGGAGGGAGAGGGGCCGGGAACTCGGCCTGAAGGAAGAACCGGCTCTCTACTGTTCGCCCGCGTGGAAAAAGATGTCCTCCTGCCCCGTATCGAGCAGTACGACTCCGGGAGAGGGTTTTGCACTCGCCGGATACGGTCCGGTGCAGCCCGGAGGTCTTGGTGTCCGGTACCTCTCCCGGAAAGACCATTTCATTATTCACGTTTCCTCGTGGAAACAGGATGGCGCCCTGGC
>JAAYJB010000075.1 GCA_012523155.1 Synergistaceae bacterium
CTTCTGGCATCCCCTTCAAAGGGGTTCCGGACCCATTTGCCGCTGCTGATGACCCACTGCCGCGGAAGGTTCAGTGCCGGGTCGGGGGTCTCGGTGTATGGAGATCCGGTGCCCCAGATCCGGGAGTAGGTTTTCGCAAGCCTTGAGACCGCATAGGCGAAGGAAAGAGTTCCTCCGTCGCTGGTGTAAATCGCTGCGTCAACGGTGAACTGCTGTTCCGACGGTGTCATTCCCGAAGGACTGGCGTATTTCGCGCACCCCGGCCAGGAGACGGTAACTCCTCCGAGCCTGCTCTTGTCGGACGTGGTGGCCGAATCGGTTCCCCACGTGAAGTCCCCGTTGAGGTTCCAGCTCAACGTCTTGGATGTCATCAATCCCCATGACGGCATGTTGAGGTTCCCGTAGGCCGCGAACGTGTTCTTCAGCGAGGAGAGGTGTTCCTGGTGCTCCCTCACCTCCATGGTGAAGCTTGCCTCAGTTGAGTCCACGTTTCCCATGATCTGTCCCGTGCTTCTCGCCAGCACAGCCCCGTTGATGTCCTTCCAGAAGTCGGTGTCCGCCTTGGTTTCCTTTCCCAGGGGGAAATCCCGGGTCTGCTCGAGCCTTCTCGGGTATGAGAACAGGTTCAGGCTGTTGTGCAGCGGCTGGTACCAGTCCACTTCTTTCCCCGCCGTGGAAGCGAAAGTGGATTCGATTTTCCGGGGAACCACGAACTGGATAAATCTCCTGTAGCTGCCCCCGTTATCGGTTACAAACGCCTGGGATACCGGTGACAGCACCGGGTAGCGCCATACGTCATGAGTGTTGGCCCGGAAGTAGACCTGGTCGTCGTACTGGGCTACTGCCCTTAGGCTTGAGGTTATAGTCGTGGTTTTTGAAGAGGTGTTTTTCGCTGCTGCCTCACCTGCATATTTAACACCCGCATCGAATATTTTCGCGTTGTCCTTGAAGAAATTCTTCTTCGACATGGTGAAGGCAGCGGATGCACCCCAATGACCGCTGGTGGTCCTGGTGGTGCTCACGGCCTGGGAGTCTGAAGCCTTTCCGTTCATGGTCGTGGAGTAGCCGTCCAGGAGAGAAAAGGCATCGAGGGTCCTGGTTTCGCCGTTTCCGGTGATTTGGTCCCAGTGCCTCGGAGGGGACTGGATGATGAAGACCGGCTCAATGTTGTCGTATACCGTAAACCCTTCAGGTTTGCCAAGGATCATGCTGTCCCTGTCAAGATCCGCAGCGGCCACAAGAGGAACCACGTTGCATTCCCTCATGCCGTAGGGCTTATGACCGATTCCCGCAGCCGTAAGTCCGGAGGCTGCATTCCAACGGAAAACTCCCCACCGGAGCCCCAGTTTTCCCGATCCGCCCGGGGTTGTGGAGGCGATGGCGATCTCCTTCGTGAGGTTCTCAGTTTCAGGGTAGATGAAGCGCCCTGCAGCGAGGGAGTACCTGTTGAATCCACTGTCGAGGGTCCAGCCGGACACAGCGTCGTTCAGACGATAGCTGTATTTTGTCCCCGGTCCTGAAATATTTACCGCCCCTGCGCTTCCAGCCCATTTGTGGACGACGATCCACAATCTGTCCCCATGGTCAGAGTCGGTACCTGTCCAGACCAGCTCGCCCGTACCGTCTCCGTCCAGATCGGCGATGGCGGCCTCCACGGAGGGAGTGGAATGGGCTGCCATTCTTGACGTGGTTCCCACCCTCTCTCCGGTCACCAGTTTTTTGATGGAGCCGTTGATATTTTTGTACACGTCCAGGTACAGAGGAGACGGTTTGTTCGAGATATCCGCGTTCCCGTGAAGAACCGCCAGCTCGTCCTTACCGTCGCCGTTGATGTCTCCCATGGTCACGGCGGCGCTGTCATACTGGACGTGCCATCTGCCCACGTCAGACCCTTTTTCGTAGACCCATTCCCAGGAAGGATCGGAACTGCCGTTATAGTGGATGTTCAGGATCTTCAGATGGTTGTTGTGGGTTATCCCGGAAGTGCCCTGCACCTTGGTGTAGTACAGGACCACTTCAGGAACACCGTCCCCGTCCATATCACCGATGGCCGTGCGGACGCTGTTTGGCGGTTTCCTTGTTGTCAGTCCTCCTATCACGTCTCCTCCAGTGGTGTACTCCACCGAGGTGTTCTCCCAGAACCTGGCCGTCCCGGTTCCCGTACATGCCTTGTAGAGGGAGTGCCCGTCCACGAAGAGGAACCCCACCTTCATGTTTTTGTGGTCGTCCTTTTTGGAAGGATTGGTGATGTAGCTCACCAGCCAGTCGGTCCACCCGTCGCCGTTCCAGTCCCATGAGACCATTTCGTGGGCCCTGTTCATATCCAGCGGAGGGGCATAGGTATAGATCAAATCGGCGTTGAACTTGTACTTGTAGTAGGGCCTTGAGATTCCGTCGATCTTTACCCTGCCGATCCGCCTGACGGAGCCGGTTGCCGCCGATTTTTCCGAGAGCTCCATCCAGAGGGCGGTCCTGCTGCCCTCACTGTCGGCCATGGTCAGGTAGGAGGAACAGATAATGCCCGAGGGGACCTGTTCGAAGGTTCTGCTTCCCATAAACTCTTCGTCCAGGGTCAGCGTTCCCGGCATGGTGCCGCCGGACTGGGCCATGGAAAATACCCTGCTCGAGCTGCTGCCTGATGTTTCCACGTTGCCCGGAGTGGTGACGCCCGTCTCTACCCCGTAACGGTCGCTGAGGTCTGTCTCAAGATCGGCACCCTGGCCGCGGAAAGTCTTGACCCCCCAGTCGCTGTCAAGGAAGGATATGATCGCACGGTGTTTTGGAACGATATAGTCTTTCCAAGCCGAACCCAGGGGCTCCAGCGCATCCTCAGCCGCTCCCGGAGAACCGGCTCCCGCCGCAAGGATGACTGCCGCGGCTAGTATTGCCCCAAGCTTCCCCAGGCGCCCCACGTATTTCAATGCCCCTTTTTTACTCAGATCCATTGACGTTCCTCCATCGCAGAAAGTATGGTGAAAATACAGATGATACCAAAATCTCCCTCAGACTCGTTGATTATACAACATATCTTTTATTAAATTAAAAATGTTAATTTATTGTTTAGTATACTTATTAAATAAAAATACAAAAATAAAAGTACAAAGGATTCTATGTATTTTTATCAATGAGATGTAGAATCACAGCACGCATATTTTGGAGAAAAAAAGAGGAAGATGAGGGAACATGGGCGGAGTTTTCAGATCGTTTTTGAAAGCGGCACAGGGTCTTTCTCTCATGATGTTTCTTATTTGCCTTTTGATTGCGCCCTCTCTGGCCGTGGAGGAGGAAGAGGACTTTCTGCCCCGCCTGATCGCTGCGAATATCAGGGGAACGGATATGACAGTGATCCTTGAAATAAAGGAAGGAAAGCGGGTGCGTACCCTTGGCGGCTACGCCCTGTGGCATATTTCGGCGGAAGTGGTCCGGTCTTTCAAAGGGGAATTTCTGCCGGGTGAAAAAGTCGAATATAACCGGACCACAGAGACAGAGTTTCCTCCCCCGGAGAAGGGGAGCCGTCATATCGTCAGTTTTGTTCTGGAAGAGGGGACCCTTGTCATTCCCGACGAAGGGTATCATTTCCCCTGGTCTCCCGACCTTGAGGAGAAAGTGGACGCTTTGCTCGTCCCTTCCGGCGCGTTTCTTGACAGGCCGGCGGGGACGTCCCATTATTGATCCCGGGAAAGCATATTCTGCGGACAGGTGAGGGCGTCCCATGATAGACATGGAAGAGTTCCGGAAAAAGATAGTCCA